>SLHK01000161.1 GCA_007136165.1 Syntrophomonadaceae bacterium | reverse complement strand
TTGGGCGTCTGCTCCCGGATGGCCCTTCCCTCACCCAGGGGAGTGAGAAGCAGGCCCATCTGGTCCACCTTCTCCGCCCCTTCCTCCAGGGTAAGGCCAAACAGGTCCGGCACCTTCACCAGGGTGGGCGGAGCCTCCTGCTCCTCCGGGTTGTCAGGGGCCAGGGCCAGGTAATTCAGATAGTCCGTGGCCACCCTCTTGAAGATGGGAGCGGGGATCTGGGAACCGTACTGTATCCCCCGCCTGGCGCTGTCAACGGCAACGTAGAGCAAAACCTCCGGGTTTTCCATGGGGAAAAACCCCAGGAAGGAGACTATGAACTCCCCGGAAATATACCGGCCCCCGGGGCCCACTTTTTGTGCGGTACCCGTTTTACCGCCAATCCCATAGCCCGGTATGGCGGCCGTCCTGCCGCTGCCGTCCTCCACCACCAGCTGCATGATATGTTTTACCTCTTCCGATGTCTCGGGGGAAATAACCTTTCGCACCACCGTGGGTTCCCGTTTTTCAATAACGGTGCCGTCGGGGTCGCGGATTTCTTTGACTATATAGGGCTCCATGAGATAGCCGCCGTTGATCATGGCGGATACGGCCATAACCTGCTGCAGGGGAGTTACCGAGACGCCCTGGCCGAAGGAGGTGGTGGCCAATTCCACAGGCCCGAACTGGTCCTCCCGGAAGATAATGCCGGTGCTCTCCCCGGGCAGGTCGATGCCTGTTCGCGCGCCGAAGCCGAAGGCCTTGATGTAGTCCAGGAGGGTATCTCCTCCCAGCCGGTTCCCCAGACTGATAAACCCGGGGTTGCAGGAGCTCAGAACCACCCTTAAAAAGTCTATGGACCCGTGGCCGCCCCGGCTGCGGGTCCAGCAGCCTATGGAATGGCCGCCTACCCTGACGGCGCCGCTGCAGAAAAAGCCCTCGTTACTATTGTAGACGCCCTCTTCTATGGCTGCCGACAGGGTGACCAGCTTAAAGGTGGACCCCGGTTCAAAGGTATTGCTGATGGGATAGATCTGCCAGTATTCCTGGGAATATTGGGCATAGTGATTGGGGTCAAAATCCGGCTTCCCCGACATGGCCAGGATTTCTCCCGTCTGAGGGTTTACCGCCAGGGCTATTATTCTTAATGGCTCAAACTCCACCATGGCCTTATCCAGTTCCCGGTCCAGGATAAACTGCATATACTCGTCGACGGTAAGGACCAGGTCGCGGCCTTTTTGGGCTTCCACATACCTGGAAATCCCCTGGGGGATGGGCAGGCCCCGGCCGTCGGAGAGAAAGGTCAAGCGCCCATCGGTACCCCTCAAGATCTCTTCATAGCGAATTTCCAGGCCGCTCCAACCCTGGTCCACCCCCACAAAACCCAGCACCTGGGAAAGAAGCCTTTCATTGGGGTAGTAGCGCTTGCTTTCCGGAGCAAAGCCGATTCCCGTCAGGTTTAACTGCCGGACCTGGAGGGCCGTATCATCATCCACCTGGCGTTTAAGGTAAACGGCGGCCTGCCGGGAACTCACCAGATCCAGCAGGCGCTGGTAATCCATATCCAGGACCTGGGCCAGATCCCGGGCCGTCCCTTCCGGGTCGGCAATCTGGGGAGGGAAGGCCACGATGGTCTCGGCACTGGCGCTGGCAGCCAAAACCCTCATGGTGCGGTCGTAGATGGTGCCCCTGACGGCCTCCACCCTCAAACTTCGGTTCCACTGGTCATGGGCCAGCTGCCGGAACTCTTCCGCCTTAACCAGCTGAATCCAGGCCAGCCGGAGAATCAGGGCACAGGTTATAAACAAAAAAAGGGCAAAACAGAGCAACAATCTTTTTCTTATTGTTGAAGGTGACACCGTATGCTTCGGCAAGGAGCGCCCTCCTACCTATCCAGGGTAAGTATAATGTGCTGATTGGCGTCGGGGTAGATCAGTCCCAGCTCCTCCAGGGCAATGGCCTCAATGCGGTCTAAGGAATTCAAGCCGGCTGCCTCTAATTTTAACTGATACTGTTCGCTTTTTAAAGCTGTAATTTCCCTCTGCAGCCTTCCTGTCTGATAGCTGATACCCAGAAGCAGGGAATAATGGGCGAGAACAAAAACAGCCACGGAAAAGAAAAACATAACCAGGCCCACCTGAGCATATTTCTGTACGGCCTTTGCCTTTTTC
Source organism: Syntrophomonadaceae bacterium (assembly GCA_007136165.1). GTDB lineage: Bacteria > Bacillota > Dethiobacteria > PWVN01 > PWVN01 > PWVN01. The sequence goes on along the minus strand of SLHK01000161.1, from coordinate 6,661 downwards.
CTGACGATTTTCCGCGGCTTTACTTCCCTTTGGGGGTAACGCCATGGCTCTGGTGCGTATGCGTGCTTCCTTTTTGCTACTACCAAATCTTATTCACCCACCCTTTCCTTTAGAACCTGCCGTTTCTCCGCTATTCTCAGCTTGGCACTCCGCGCCCGGTTGTTTTTTTCCACCTCTTGGGGGGAAGGGAGTACAGGTTTTCTGGTGATTACTTGCATGATACCCTGACCGTCGCAGCCGCAGGCAGGCATGCCCGGGGGGCAGGTACACCCCCCCTGGAGGCGGGCCAGGGCCCTTTTTACCAATCGGTCCTCCAGGGAGTGAAAGGTTATTACGGCAAGCCTGCCCCCCGGGGCCAGAAGCTCCGCGCCATCTGTAAGGGCGGGGCCGATATTTTCCAGTTCCTGATTTACGGCAATCCTTATGGCCTGGAAGGTCCTGCGGGCGGGATGCCCTCCCTCCCGCCGGGCCCGGGCGGGGATTGCCTTCTTGATAAGGTCCACCAGTTCCCCCGTGGACTCGATCCTTCCCGAATGGGAGGCGACGAACCTGGCAATCCGGCGGGCCCATCTTTCCTCCCCGTAGCTTTTGATGATCCGGGCCAACTCCCTTTCCGGGAGGCTGTTTACCAGGTCGGCGGCGGAAACCCCCTCCCCCTGGTCCATTCGCATGTCCAGAGGGGCATCATGCATGTATGTAAACCCCCGGCGGGGGTTGTCCAGCTGGTAACTGGAAACTCCCAGGTCAAAGAGGATGCCGTCAACCTCCGCCAACCCCAGGCTCAAGGAAACCGGCTTCAGGTTGGCAAAATTATCCCGGACCGGTACAAAGGACCCATCGAAGTCTTTCAGGTGCTTGCGGGCCGCCTCCAGGGCCTCCCCGTCCCGGTCTATGCCGATGAGGGTGCCTCCCGGTTGAATTGCCTCCAGGATAGCCCGGGCATGGCCCCCGCCCCCCACAGTGGCATCGATATACGTGCCCCCGGGACGGAGCTTCAGGGCCGCCAAAGTTTCTTTCAGAAGAACAGGCCTGTGGGAAAATTCCATGCTATCACCCTGCTAGAGTTCAAAGTCCACCATTTTTTCTGCAATCTCTTCGTAGGACAGGTTTGCTTCCCGGCTGTATTTTGCCCAATTTTCACTGCTCCAAATTTCCACCCGGCTGGAAACACCGATGGTGACCACTTCCTTCTGCAGGACCGCATGTTCCCGCAGGTTGTTGGGTATCAATACCCTGCCCTGCTTGTCCACTTCAAGTTCGGAGGCGCCGGAAAAGAAGAAGCGGGCAAAAGCCCGGGCATCCGCCTTTGTAAAGGGCAGGGCTTTGAATCCGGCTTCCAGGCGCGACCATTCTTCCTGGGTATAGACGAAAAGGCACTGGTCAAGGCCCCGGGTAATGATGAACTTTTCCCCCAGGAGCTCGCGAAAACGGGCAGGGAGAATAATTCTGCCTTTGGTGTCAATATTATGCTGGTATTCTCCCATGAACATGGCCCCGTCCCTCCTTGTGCCGGGAGGCTTCCACCACTTTCCTCCACTTTACTCCACTTTATTCTCCTTGTTTGGCGGAATTCCTCCCTGGAGAAAAAATTATTTTAATTATTTTTAAATATTTTTAAGAAAAATAAAAAAAGACAGGCTATTTTCAACCTGTCTTCCCTTTCTTGCCTGTTATTTTAAGAAATCCCGCCGGCAGTTCAGGAACACACCGGCTGTACCGAGGCTTTATCTCTGGCTGGGCGAGGGGTCATAACATTACTGCCGCATCGGGGGCACTTCACCTCAATCAGGTCCCTCTGATCCAAAAGCATCATTCCCTGCAGGCCGCAAACCGTACAGAAGAACTCCACGCTTCCCTCATGCTCCATTCAGGCGCCTCCTTGTAATTTGGTCTTTATTCTATTATATTATTATATTCTCTTTCCTTATGCCATTTCCTGCTTCCCTTCCGCTAAAAAGTCCTCCTTCTCAAGTTTTATTATACCCTCAAAAGACGGGCAAATACCGCTTTGCCTGTTAAAATGGCGAAGGAAGGCCCATGAGAAAATTTGCTACCAAAAAATAAATCAAGAGGCCTGTCACGTCCTTGATGCTGGTGACAAAGGGCCCGGCGGTAATGGCAGGGTCAATGCCCCAGTTGTTGAAGAGCATGGGGATTAAAGTCCCGATAACGGCGGCCAGGATTACGGTGGTGCACATGGCCAGGCCCACCACCAGGCCCAAATTCTGAATGGCCGGCTGCCAAAAGGTGGCGGCCAGGGCGATCAGGGTCCCCGTCACCAGGCCCATGGTGATGCCGATCCTGACCTCCCGGAAGAAGTAGCGCCACACCTCCGTTGGCTCGATTTCTCCCGTAGCCAGGCCCCTGACAAAGACGGTAGAGGACTGGGCCCCCACATTCCCCCCCATATCCATGATTACCGGGATAAAGATGGCCAGTTCGAAAACCTCCTGAATGCTGACCTCGAAAATGCCGATAACGCTCCCCGTCACCAGCCCCCCCAGGAGGCTTATAATGAGCCAGGGCAGGCGGCGGCCCGCCATGTTAAAAGCCGTGGCTCCGATTAAATCCGCCCCCTCCACTTCGGAAGTACCCACCAGTTTGTAGATGTCCTCGGTGGCCTCTTCCTCCACCACGTCCAAAATGTCGTCCACGGTAACGATGCCCAGGAGGCGCTGTTCTTCGTCCACCACGGGAACGGCCAGGAGGTCGTATTTGGAGACGACCCGGGCCACCTCTTCCTGGTCCAGGTTTACATCCACGCTGATGACGTTTTTCCGCATTATATCCTTCACCAGCATGTGGTCCTGGGAGGCAATCAGCTCTCTCAGGGAAACAACGCCCGTTAAGCGCTCCTGCTCATCCACCACATACACGTAATAAATGGTCTCCGCTTCCGGAGCTATCTCCCGCAGGCGCTTGATGGCCCCTTCCACGTTCAGGGTGAAGGGAAGGGCGGTAAACTCCGTGGTCATGAGGCCGCCGGCCGAGTCTTCAGGGTACTGGAGCAGTCCCCTGAATTCAGCCGCCTCTTCCTTTAAAAGGTTTAAAAGCTCCCTGCTCTCATCCTCCGTCAGCTCTCCCAGCAGGTCGACGGCATCGTCGGAGGCCATTTCCTTTAAAATGGCCGAAGCCCGCTTGCGGGTCAGGAGGCGAAAGAGGGTCACCTGGTCATACTCTTCCATTTCCTGAATAATGTCAGCGGCATCTTCATCGGACAAAAGAGCAAAAAACTCCTGCTTCTGGCGGTCGTTTAAATCCTCCACCAGTTCCGCCAGGTCGCTGGGGTGCATATTTTCAAGGAAATCCTTAATTTTTTCGTCCCGTTTACGGATTAATTCAATAAGCTTTTGGAAAGTTTTTTGTACCGACATGGCTGTTTCACCACCCTGCTGTATTTATTTCACGTATTTATCCATCAATCGGGTCAGGGAGTGGATGAATTCATCCATATTCCCTTCTTCCTGGGCCTTCTCCAGGCACTCCCGGAAATGGTCGGCAAAGATTAAAGTTCCCACCTTGTTGATGGCCGAACGGGCCGCCGCCACCTGCATCAAAATATCAGCGCATGATTCTTCTTCGGCAATCATTTTCTGCAGGGCCTTGACCTGCCCTTCCACCCGGCGCAGCCTGTGCAGGATCTCCCGGTTGTCGGCCGTCATTCCGCCACCCCCTTATGTATTTTATTCCTTTCCCATTATAACGTTTAGGGTTCTCTTTGACAATTAATCCCCCAAAATAAAAATAACCCCACCATGCCGTGGGCCGTATGTTTTGAACTGCTCTCTCCACAAGGGGGTGCCCTCCTGCCGGTTTAGTATGTCCTGTAAAAGGCTTATACGCCACAGACAGAGGCCGGGCTCCCGATTCATAAGTGTTAGCTCAAAACTTCCGGTTATACACGCACATAGTAGGGTTTTCGGCTTGTTTCAATTCATATGATAGCACATTTTAAGGCCCGGGGCAAGGGCAAATGAACGTGACATAATTTAACATTACCCGGGCAGCAAACGGGGACGGGTTCGTTCTTGCTACTTCCTGAAAAAATTTTTTCCTTTATCCCACCCAGGAATCAGCTCATATATGAACGGGAATGAACACGGCATACTTTAACATAAAAAGGGGTGGTCAAGCATATATTCTAGCAAGAAAGGGGGACAGACCCATGACATTGGATGCCCTTACCGTTATTGTTGTACTGGCCCTGGTTGTTGAGTTTGCCACCGAGATTGTCAAAAGCATTTTTAACTTCAAGAAAGGTCTGGGAAAAACTGTAGCCATCCTCATAGGCATGATTCTCTGTGTAAGCACCCGGACAGGCCTGCTGGAGGTCTTTGGCCTGGATACTGTTTACCCCATCATCGACTATTTAATCACCGGTTTAATTATTTCCCGCGGCTCCAACATTATACATGACATGGTGAGCCGTCTGAAGGAAGGAAAGGGCAAGCTGGTCTAGCCTACTCCTCTTCTTCCTCCGCCTCCCTGACCAGCAGGTGCAGTTCTTTAAGCTGGTCCTCCGTCACCGCCGCCGGGGACTCCGTCAGCAGGCAGGTGCCCCGGGCTGTTTTGGGGAAGGGTATTACATCCCGGATGGAGGAAGACCCGGCCAAAAGCATGACCAGTCGGTCCAGCCCAAAGGCTATGCCGCCGTGGGGGGGCGCCCCGAACTCAAAGGCTTTCAGGAGAAAGCCGAACTGCTCCCGGGCTTCTTCGGGAGAAAAGCCCAGGGCTGAAAAGACCGCCTCCTGAAGTTCCCGGCGGTGGTTCCGGATGCTGCCCCCGCCTATTTCCACCCCGTTCAGGACCAGGTCGTAGGCCCTGGCCCTTACCCGGGAGGGTTCTGTATTGAGCAGGGGGATGTCTGCCGCCACGGGGGAGGTAAAGGGGTGGTGGTTGGCAGTGTAGCGTCCCTCCTCTTCGTCGTAGGAGAGCAGGGGATAATCCACCACCCAGAGGAAGTGCTCCCCGGAATCCCCGGGCAGCAGCTGAAGCTGCCGGGCCAGGTGGAGGCGCAGCGCCCCCAGGACGGGGGCGGCTTTCTCCGGCCTGTCGGCGATAAAAATCAGCAGGTCCCCGGGTTCGGCCTCGAGGATGCCTTTAATGCCCTTGAGTTCGTCTTCTGTAAAAAATTTGACGATGGGAGATTTGAAACCTTCAGGGGTTACCAGGAACCAGGCCATGCCTTTGGCCCCCAGGTTTATAGAATAATTAGTAAGCTCGTCCAGCTCCCGGCGGCTGAAATGGGCGCATCCCTTAACATTGAGCCCCCGGACTACACCGCCCCCTGCCACGGCTTGTTTGAAGACCTTAAACCCCGAGCTTCCCGCCACGGGGGTTATATCCTTTACTTCCATACCGAAGCGGAGGTCCGGCTTGTCCGTGCCGAACCGGAGCATGGCTTCAGGGTAGGGTATCCTGGGGAAGGGAGTCGGTATTTCCCGTCCCAGCACCTCCCGGTACAGGTGGGAGAGCATGTCTTCCACCAGGGCGAAGACATCCTCCTCTTCCACGAAGGACATCTCCATGTCTATCTGGGTAAACTCCGGCTGCCGGTCGGCCCTCAGGTCTTCATCCCGGAAGCAGCGCACGATCTGAAAATATTTTTCCGCCCCCGCCACCATGAGGAGCTGCTTGAAGAGTTGGGGCGACTGGGGCAGGGCATAAAAGCTGCCGGGGGTTATGCGGCTGGGCACCAGGTAGTCCCTGGCCCCCTCGGGAGTGGACCGGGTCAGCATGGGGGTCTCCACCTCCAGGAAACCCCGGCCGTCCAGAAAGTTTCGCACCGCCAGGGCCGCCCGGTGCCTGAGCTTTAATTTAGCATACATCTCCGGCCTTCTCAGGTCCAGGTACCGGTACCGGAGGCGCAGGTTTTCGTCCACATCCACATGGTCTTCTATGTAAAAGGGCGGTGTTTTGGCGGTATTGAGGACCTCCAGGGACTTAAGCCGCACCTCCAGTTCTCCCGTGGGCAGGTTCTCGTTGACGGTTTCCGGGTCCCTGAGGACCAGGCGGCCGCTGACCTCCAGGACAAACTCGGAACGAATGTCCTCCACTTCCCGAAAGATGTGGGCGTTTTCCTCGTAGTCGGCCACCACCTGGACCAGGCCGCTTAAATCCCGCAAATCGATAAAAATCAGCTTCCCGTGGTCCCGGCGCCGCTGCACCCAACCCTGCAAAAGCACCTCTTCTCCCAGGTTCTCCCGGGTCAATTGTCCGCACATACTCCTCGTCTTCGGCATTCATTAAACCTCCCGACCAAGATTCTTCAATACAGCTTCAATAACATTTGCCAGGGGGACCGTTTCCTGCTCTCCGCTGGACATCTCCTTGATGATGGCCTTCCCCTGGTCCAACTCTTCCCCGCCCAGAAGTATCGTAAGCCGGGCCCCGGCCCGGCCTGCCTGTTTGAGCTGGGCTTTGAGGCTTCTGCCCAGGAAATCCCTCTCACAGGAAATATTTTTCAGGCGCATTTCCTTAAGGAGCAGGTCAACCCGGGAAAGGGCATTGTCATCGATATAGGCGGCGTAGACCTCCAGGGCCTCCTCCTCCCGGCCCACCCCTTCTTCTTCCAGAGCCAAAAGTATTCTTTCCAGGCCCACGGCAAAGCCGCTTCCCGGGGTGGAGGGCCCGCCGCAGACTTCCACCAGGTCGTCGTAAC
>SLHK01000060.1 GCA_007136165.1 Syntrophomonadaceae bacterium | reverse complement strand
GACGAGGCTGTGGCAATACTTATCGGCAAGCTTCGGGATGCCAAGGTAGTTTAAGTTATCCTGCAAAATTGGGAGGTTTAAAATATGAGCGTATGGATTATAAAAGATGAATGCATCGGGTGCGAAGCCTGTCTCGACTCCTGCCCTTATCCCGAGGCCATTAAAATGGAAGACGGCATTGCCGTCCTTACCGATAAATGCGTCCACTGCGGCGCCTGTGTGGATTCATGTCCCAGCGATGCCATAAAGATGGACGACAAGAAGGCCGCTGAAGAAGTGGGCCTGGAGGATTATGCGGGGGTTTGGGTCTTTATCGAACAGCGGGACGGGAAGGCGGCGGGGGTGGCCTATGAGCTGCTCTGCGAAGGACGCAAGCTGGCGGATAAACTGGGTACCCATGTGGCGGGGGTCCTCCTGGGGGACAATGTGGAGCACCTGGCCAAGGAGGTCTTTGCCTACGGGGCGGACAAATGCTACCTGGCCGACCATCCCCTCTTTAAGAATTATCAGACGGATGCCTATACCAAGGCCATCGTGGAGATGATCCAGGAATACAAGCCTGAAATCGTCCTTTTCGGGGCCACCAACAACGGCCGGGACTTTGCCGCCCGGATTGCCGTCCGCATCCGTACCGGGCTGACGGCGGACTGCACGGAGCTCACCATCGACGACGACAGGATGCTGAACCAGACCCGGCCCGCCTTCGGCGGCAACGTTATGGCCACCATCATCACCGACAAACACCGTCCCCAGATGGCCACCGTCCGGCCCAAGGTCATGAAGAAGGGCGAACCCGATTACAGCCGTCAGGGGGAACTCATCCGTTTCGAAAGCTCCGTGGTGGAGGAAGACCTCCATTATCAGATTCTCGATATCGTGGAGCATGCCATCAAGACGGTTAACCTGGCGGAAGCCGATATAGTGGTTTCCGGCGGCCGGGGGATCGGCGGCCCGGAGAACTACTGCATTATAGAAGAGCTGGCGGAAACCTTGAAAGCCGCTGCCGGGGCTTCCCGGGCGGTAGTGGATGCGGGCTGGGTCCCCCACTACCGGCAGGTGGGGCAGACGGGGAAAACGGTGGCGCCAAAACTGTACGTGGCCTGCGGCATCTCCGGTGCCATCCAGCACCTGGCGGGCATGCAGACCTCGGATAAGATCGTGGCCATCAACAAGGACCCCGACGCTCCCATCTTCAACGTGGCCACCTACGGCATTGTGGGGGACCTCCACAAGGTGGTGCCCCTGCTGACCAAGAAGCTCAAGGAAGAATTGAACAAGTAAGAGCCGGATTTAAGAAAAAGGGGGGCGGCTGCTGAAACAGGCCGGCCTCCTTTTCTTTGCATAATCCCTTTGACATTTGATGAAAAACCTATAGAATAGAAGGAAATAATGATCCGGAGGTGCCGTCGTGGAGCAGTTTGGAGAAGTCATAGCCGTCAAGGAGGGGACAGCCCTGGTCAGGGTGCGGCGCCACAGCGCCTGCCGGGACTGCGGCCGCTGCGGCATGGGGACTGCCGGGGGCGAACCGGTGGACCCGGAAATTGAGGTGCGAAACCCCATTGGAGCAGTTGTGGGCGAAGTGGTGAAGATTTCCATGGATACCCGGCAGCTGTTGGCCGCCTCTTTTCTCATGTACCTGCTGCCCGTTCTGGGTTTGATCCTGGGGGTTGCCCTGGGCCAGTGGGCGGCCCTGGAATTCGACCTGGCGGCGGGCCGGGGAGCGGATTTGACGGGCTTGGGCCTGGGCCTCATTCTCATGGCCCTCATATATGTCTTTGCCCGGCGGCGGGGGGACAGGATGGCGGCCTCGGCCCGGTTCAAGCCGGTGGCGGTGGCCGTGGTGGAAGGGAAGGATAGGTGAGGAAAAGGCTGCTTATGGTCAGGCAATGTTACCGGTTAAGACATAAAACCAACGGGTGACTGTTGGTTTTTTTATAAGGGCATATCCGGACATCCGATTCCCCCACGGAATAGACTTATAAAAGGGAGGGTCTGTTCCGGAGCAGGAAAGGTTAGTGGACGGGTTATTTTGCTGTTAAAAAGCATAGAAGCCCTAAGCCGCGAATATATTCTGACAAGAAGTTAACAAGGGGGTCAGGCCTTTTGTTAACTTGCTTGACTAAGGCGGACGGAATTTTGAGCAAGGGGGGATGGAATTGGATTTTACCAAAATGCACGGTTTGGGGAACGATTTTATCATGGTGGACGACCGCCGGGATGAAATAGATCCGGCAGCGGCCCCGTCCCTGGCCAGGGCGCTGTGCCCCCGGGGTTCGGGGGTGGGAGCCGACGGCCTGGTTTTTCTCAAAAACTCCCGGCAGGGGGATTTCGCTATGCGCATCTTTAACCGGGACGGCAGTGAAGCGGAAATGTGCGGCAACGCCATCCGCTGCCTGGCCAAGTACCTGTATGAGGAGGGCCTCACCCGCTCCCATGCCCTTTATATTGAGACCCTAGAAGACGTGAAGCATCTGCGCCTGAAGGTGGAAGGGGGTACCGTCACCCTGGTGGAGGTGGACATGGGTGAACCTGTCCTGGAACCTTCCCTTATCCCCGTGGCTGTAAAGGGAGAGAGGGCGGTAGGGGAGGAAGTGACGGCGGGGGGGAAGACGTACCGGTTTACCGCTGTCTCCGTGGGAAACCCCCACTGCGTGATTTTCGGCCGGGAAGACCCCGCCGGGGAGGCAGAGCGGGCCGGCCCCCTCCTGGAGCGCCACCCCCTCTTCCCCCGGAGGACCAACGTGGAGTTTGTCCAGATCCTGAGCCGGGAGGAAATCAAGGTCTGGGTCTTTGAGAGGGGGGTGGGCCTGACTCTGGCCTGCGGTACCGGGGCCTGCGCCGCCGCCGTAGCCGCCGCTTTAAACGGCTGTACAGGGCGCAGGGTAACGGTTCACCTGCCGGGAGGGCCCCTGAGGATCTTCTGGTCGGAGGATAACCGCATATTCATGTCCGGCCCCGCCGCCTTTGTCTACAAGGGTTTCATCCCGTCAGAATGGTTGGAAAAAAATATTTTGGGAGGTGCTGAATTTGACTCAACCGGCGGAACGGATAAATAAACTGCCGGCGTATCTTTTTGCTGAGGTTGACCGGAAGGTAAGGGAAGCGGTCAGCAGGGGGGTTGACGTTATACGGCTGGGTATTGGCGACCCCGACCAGCCCACACCAGATTTTATCATAAAAAAAATGCAGGAAGAAGCGGCTAAACCGCGAAATCATTCTTATCCTCCCGATGACGGGCTCAAGGAGTTCAAGGAAGCGGTGTCCCGCTACTATGAAAAAAGGCACGGCGTCTCCCTGGACCCGGAGGAAGAAGTGGCGCCCCTCCTGGGCTCCAAAGAAGGAGTCGCCCATATAAGTGCCTGCTATGTGGATACCGGGGATGTGAACCTGGTGCCGGACCCCGGTTATCCCGTCTACGGTATCGGGACCATGTTTGCGGGAGGCAGGGCCGCTGCCATGCCCCTGCGGGAGGAAAAGGGTTTTTACCCCGATTTCGGCGCCATAGACGGGGAGGACCTGAAAAAGGCAAAACTTTTGTTTTTAAATTACCCCAACAATCCCACGGGGACGGTGGCCACCCCGGAATTTTTCCGGGAAGCGGTGGATTTTGCGGCAAAACACGGCATAACCATCTGCCATGACGCCGCTTACACGGAAATAACCTTTGACGGCGAAAAGCCCCTGAGTATCCTGGAAACGCCCGGGGCCAAAGAGGTCTGCGTGGAATTCGGTTCCCTGTCCAAGCCCTTCAACATGACGGGATGGCGCCTGGGCTACGCCGTGGGGAAGGGGGAGGCGGTGAAGCTTTTGCGCCGCTACAAGAGCAACATCGATTCCGGTGTTTTTAAAGCTATTCAGTACACGGGGGCGGAAGCCCTTACCCATGAGGAGACGCCGGTTTTCCTGGATTTCTTGAGAAACATGTACCGGGGCCGCAGGGACGTGGTGGTGCGGGGGCTAAAGGATTTGGGCTGGGCTGTTAAACCTCCCCGGGGCACTTTCTATGTGTGGGCGCCCGTGCCCCCCGGCCATACTTCGGCGTCCTTTGTCTCCCACGTCCTGGAAAAAACGGGGGTGGTCCTCACCCCGGGCCGGGGCTTTGGCCTCTACGGAGAAGGGTACTTCCGCATTGCTCTGACGGTGGGGGAAGAAAGGCTGAAGGAAGCCTTCCGCCGGATGCAGGAAGCCGGTATAACATACCCGGGTTAAATACACTTAAGGGGATGGGATAACATTGAAAACCTACACAGTTGCCGTTGTGGGCGCCACGGGAGTTATAGGCAGGACCTTTATGGAAGTGCTGGACAAGAGAAATTTCCCCGTGGGCCGGTTAAAAGCCCTGGCTTCCGGCCGGTCCGCCGGCAGCACCCTCAACTTCAAGGGAGAGGCGCTGGAAGTGGAAGAAGCCGTGCCTGAGGCTTTTGCCGGGGTGGACTTTGCCCTCTTCAGCGCCGGGGGTGAGGCCAGCCTCAGGTTGGCCCCCGAGGCCGTCAGCCGGGGAGCCCTGGTCATAGATAACAGCAGTGCTTTTCGCATGGACCCCGGGGTTCCCCTGGTGGTGCCGGAAGTAAATCCGGATAAGGCCGGGGAGCACCGGGGGATTATCGCCAACCCCAATTGTTCTACCATTCAGATGGTGGTGGCCCTCTACCCCCTGCACAGGGCAGCGGGTTTGGAGAGGGTGGTGGTTTCCACCTACCAGGCCATTTCGGGAGCGGGAAAGGCCGCCATAGACGGATTGTTCAGGGAATGCCGCCGGGTGCTGGAGGGGGGGGACCCTAAGCCTGGGAACCTGCCCCACGGAGGCGCAAAAAAGTTTCACCAGAGCGCTTTTAACGTGGTGCCCCAGCTGGACGTTTTCGCGGAGGAGGGCTATACCAGGGAGGAAATGAAGATGGTGGAGGAGAGCCGAAAAATCATGGGCCTCCCCGGCTTGAGGATTACGGCCACCACCGTCCGGGTCCCCGTGGTAAACGGCCATTCCGAATCCATCAATGTGGAATTGAAGGAACCCCTGTCTCCGGAAGAGGCCCGGCGGCTCCTGGCAGAAACTCCGGGAGTTGTGGTTTTGGATGACCCGGAAGAACTCCTGTACCCCATGCCCGCCCTGGCGGACGGCAGGGATGAGGTCTTTGTGGGGCGGGTGCGCCGGGACCCATCGGTGGAAAACGGCTTAAACCTGTGGGTGGTGGCGGACAATACCCGCAAGGGAGCGGCCACTAATGCGGTGCAGATTGCCGAGCTTTTTCTTTGAGACGGGGACGACGGGCACAGTAGACAAGGCTGCTGAAGGCAGCAAGAAGGAACCGTCCCCCTTTGCCCCCTGTAAACCTGTTTGTACTTGTGATATAATTGAATTGAGAAACCGAAGCCTTGAAGAACATTGGAAGAGAGGTGCAAGCTCATGGGAGAAACGGTTTTTACTGATGGCATGTTTGACTTCAAAGTAGACCGGGATAAAAATGAAGAAATGCACCTGATTCTTGTGGCGGACTATGGCGAAGGTTATTTTACCCTTTATTCCAAAAGGCTGTCCGAAGGTCACATCTATTACAAGATGACCTACCAGGAGGGGGAGTACGATGAAACCCTCCACGAGGGAGAAACCAATCCGGCAGTCTTTAACAAGCTGGTGGAGGATTACCAGCAGGGCGTCCTGGCCCCCGCAGGCTCGGCCTGGCGGGAGATTAAGCCCTATTTACTTCAGGCAAACGACCTCATCCAGGAACTGCATTAAAGGGAGCAGGCGGCAAATGCTGCCGTGGAAAAATCTAATTTAAAGAAGGGAACAGGGCGGGAAAAAGCTGATTGACAAAACCCCGTTGTTCCTGTAAAATGACAGTTAAACTTATATGAAAAGACGATGACGGGGAAAAGTAGGCACCAGCGGAAGGCCATAGAGAGCCCGGTACGGTGGAAACCAGGGCGCCGGTTCCGGTGCTGAATACCCCCCGGAGTGCAGACCGAAAGGCTATGCAGAAGACCAGTAGGCTTTGACGGAGGCTTCCGCCGTTAAAAGGAAGGGGATATAAGCAGGGCTTGCCTGCCGTATCCTTTTTGAGCGGGTAAGGAGGCATGCCTCCTTACCAATCAGGGTGGTACCGCGGAAGCAGATACTTTCGTCCCTTAAGGGGCGAATTTTTTTTACCCCAAAATCCTCAATATTTTGCGGGTCCGGGGCAATCTATAGACAGGGAGGTCAGGCAAAATGATCGTAGTCATGAATCCGGAGGCATCAGAGAAAGATATTAAAATGGTTACAGAAAAGTTGAAGAGCATGGGTTTTGGCGTCCACCTTTCCCAGGGTGTCCGCCGGACCATCATCGGGGCCATCGGCGACCGGGAGAAAGCCCTCTCCTCGGGGCTGGAAGCCATGCACTGCGTGGAGAAAATTGTGCCCATCACCAAACCCTTCAAGCTGGTCAGCCGGGAGTTTAAAAGGGAGAATTCCGTCTATGACATTGGCGGCGTCCAGGTGGGGGGCGATGAACTGGTGGTGATGGCAGGCCCCTGTGCCGTGGAATCCAGGGAGCAGCTCCTGCAGGCGGCCCGGCAGGTGGCGGGGAGCGGCGCCAAATTTCTCCGGGGAGGCGCTTTTAAACCCCGGACCTCCCCTTACAGCTTTCAGGGGCTGGAAGAGGAGGGGCTGAAGATGCTGGCGGAAGCCCGGGAGGAGACGGGCCTTAAAATCGTTACGGAAGTCATGAACCAGCATACGGTGGATATGGTGGCGGCCTATGCCGACATCCTGCAGGTGGGGGCCCGCAGCATGCAGAACTTTTACCTCCTGCGGGAAATAGGACGCCTTGATAAACCGGTCCTCCTTAAGCGGGGCCTTTCCGCCACCATCGAAGAATGGCTCATGGCGGCGGAATACATCATGTCCGAGGGCAATTACCGGGTGATCCTGTGTGAGCGGGGCATCCGCACCTTCGAAACCTATACCCGCAACACCCTGGATTTGAGCTGTGTGCCTGTAATCAAGCGCTTGAGCCATCTTCCTGTCCTGGTGGACCCCAGCCACGGGACGGGAAGCTGGCACTGGGTCCCGGCCATGAGCAGGGCGGCCCTGGCGGCGGGAGCCGACGGGCTCCTGGTGGAGGTGCACCCCAACCCGGCGGAAGCCCTGTCCGACGGCCCCCAGTCCCTTAATCCCGAGAATTTTACCAACCTTATGGCCTCCCTGCGGAGCCTGGCCCCGGCCCTGGGGCGCAGTTTGTAGGTGGCAGCAGGCATGGGATTAAAGCGGGAGACTGTCATCGGCATCGTGGGGCTGGGGCTTATGGGAGGGTCTCTGGCCCTGGCCCTGAAGGCCAGGGGCGGGGAAAAGGAAAAGAGAAGGATTGTGGGGGTGGACAAGGACCCCCGGGCGGTACGGCTGGCCCGGGAGACGGGGGTGGTGGACCGGGCGGGGGAGGACCCCGAGGAGGTCCTCAAAGGCGTGGATCTGCTCTTTTTGGCGGTACCCCAGGAGGAGGCCATCGCCCTGGTGCCGGAGATTTCCCGGGTGCTTCCCCGGGGGGCCCTGGTGACGGATATGGCCAGTACCAAAGAAGGGGTTACCCGGGCCATGGACGCTCTGCCTCCCCATATTACTTTTTTGGGGGGGCATCCCATGACGGGCTCGGAGCGTCAGGGCCTGAGGGCGGCAGACCCTTTTTTGTTTGAAAACGCCGCTTACGTTCTTACGCCCACGGAAAAGACCCCCCGGAAGGCGGTGGAGACGGTGGGGGGGCTGGTCAGGGAACTGGGGGGAGAGGTAATTATCCTGACCCCCGAAAGGCATGACCAGGTGGTGGCAGCCATCAGCCACCTGCCCCACCTGCTGGCGGGGTCCCTGATGCACACGGTTTCCGGGGAAGGGGACAGGGAGCTGGCTTTTTCCCTGGCTGCCGGGAGCTTCCGGGACTGCACCCGGGTGGCCGTCAGTTCTCCCCGGATGTGGCGCCGCATCTGCCTGGACAACAAGAAGGCCCTGCTGCATTACCTGAGCCTTTACGGGGAGCAGCTGGCCCGGGTGGAATCTCTTATCCGCCGGGGCCGGGAAGATGAGCTCCTGGATTTCTTTGCCTCTGCCAGGGGGCTCAGGGAGGAACTCCCCCCCCGGGGCAAGGGTTTCCTCACTCCCCTCTTCGATGCCGTGGTGCTGGTGGAGGATACCCCGGGTATCATCGGGGAAATGGCAACCCTCCTGGGCCGGGCCGGTGTAAACATAGCGGAAATTGAGGTCCTCCGGGTCCGGGAAGCGGAAGAAGGGAGCATCCGCTTCGGTTTCAAGGAACAAACAGAGCGGGAGAAGGCCCTGGGCCTCCTGAAAGGGGCAGGCATCAAAGCCTGGAGCCGGGAATAAGAATGGAAGGGAGAGGTAAAGAATGTTAAAGGGGCATATTACCATGCCGGGGGACAAATCCATATCCCACCGCGCCCTGCTTTTGGGGGCCCTGGCCCGGGGAACCACGGAAATCAGCAATTTTTTGCCCGGCCAGGACTGCCTCTCCACCCTGGAGTGTTTAAAAGCCCTGGGGGTTCGGGTAGAGGTAAAGTCATCAACGGAGCTGGCCCTTAACGGCGCCGGCCCCGGGGGCCTCAGGGAGGCGGCCGGCGATCTGGACTGCGGCAACTCGGGGACTACGGCCCGCCTGCTCCTGGGGATTTTGGCCGCTTTGCCCTTTGAGTCCCGGATGACGGGGGATGAATCCCTGCGGCAGCGGCCCATGGGACGGGTGGTGGAACCCTTACGGTCCATGGGGGCTGATATCTCGGGGGCGGAGGGAGGCAGGTTTTTTCCTCTTACCGTCCGGGGGGGGAGGCTCCAGGGGCTTACCTACCGGCTTCCCGTGGCCAGCGCCCAGGTGAAGTCGGCACTCCTTTTGGCAGGCCTGGTGTCGGGGCGGGAAGTGGAGGTGGTGGAGCCCGCCTTGAGCCGGGACCATACGGAAAAGATGCTGGCATACCTGGGGGGGCGGGTGGAGCGCAGGGGTAACCGGGTCCGGATTGCCCCG
>SLHK01000178.1 GCA_007136165.1 Syntrophomonadaceae bacterium | reverse complement strand
TAGAAGACAAAGGCTATCAGGGGCGCCCAGCGGAAATAACTGGCCTTCCGGGCCGACAGGATATTGTTCAGGGCATGAGGGGCCGTTGCCAGGCCAAAGGTCAGGAGGAAAAAGAAAGACACAATAAAATAGGGGGTCAGAAAAGCGTTTCCCGCCGGGGGAGGGTGGACCTGGGGATAGGCGGCTGCTATAAAATCGGGATTTATAGCGGCCAGCCCGGTATTGATGGCCGTAAGCCCGCCGGCAGCTTGAATGATAAAAGGTGTTATGACGATGGTGCCGATGAGCAGGGCCAAAGCCTGCATCAGGGTGGTATAGGCCACGGCATAGAGGCCGCCCAGCAGGACATAAAGGGCTACCACCACGGTGGCTATCAGCAGGGCATACACATGCTCTATCCCCAAAAGCCAGGAGAGAATGATGCTGATGGCTGTCAACTGCCCCGTCAGATAGATAAAACTGATGATAATTCCGGAAATCCCCGCCACCGCCCGGATGGTCCGGGGGCTTTCAAAGCGGTGGGACAGGTAATCCTGTACCGTATAGTAGTCGAATTTGCGGCTTACCCTGTAGAGCTTCGCACCGAATAGGGTTATGAGGACGGCGATGCTCAGGGTTACAAAGATGGGTTCCCACATGCTGGGCCAGCCCGCCACATAGGAGAGGCCGCTGGACCCCAGGACCGTCATGCCGCTGATGATGGACCCGATAATCAGCATGATAAAAGAGAGAAAACCCAGGTTGCGCCCGGCCAGGAAGAAATCTTCAGAGGTCTTCACCATGCGGGAAACCCTGGCCCCGATGAAAAGTACCAGTCCGAAGTAAGCCAGGATGATTAACAGCATTAGATTTTTTTCCACTTCTACAGCTCCTTTTCTACCATTTTACCGTTTTACTTGCCCTCACCTTCAATCCGGCCGGTAGGCCAGTCCCCAAAGCAGCAGCAGCCCTGTAATGAGCAGGGGAAGGCCTAAAAAAACAGCCAGCACTCCGGGCGCTAAACCAAAATACACATGAATCTCTCCCTTCTCTTTGGTTAGGGGCAAAAAAATACCCCCCGTAGGAGTGAGTCAGAAATCTGAGCCGGCAAAGAGCAGGCTCCGGTCATAGATTAACCGTTTTACCATCCTACAAAGTAGTTTTTTCGACGGGAAAATGCATATTTCCTGCCTGGGACAGGGTTTTTGCTGAAAATAATCTGTTTATCGGATTGTCAAGAGAAGGTATAATGAAGGTAGAAAATTACATCAACAAAGTGAGGCCCGTCTGCAGGAAAGTACCCTACCCCGAAAGAATTCTCCTTTAGGGGCTTTCGCTTCTGCCGTGAAACCCCGCCGGCAGCCAGGCCGGTGTTATGCAGTTTGCCTAAATGGGAGAATACTAGGAACGGAGGAAGGTTTATGGCTGTAGAAAAAGTTGTGGTAGCCCTGGGGGGAAATGCCCTGCAGCAGAAAGGCGTCCCCGCCACGGCCGAGGCTCAACTAGAGGTGATAAAGAAAACGGTGGAGTACATTGCGGAAATGAGCTGCAGCGGTTATGAGCTGGCCATTGTCCACGGGAACGGCCCCCAGGTCGGCCAGATCATGCAGGCCTATGAAGCCGCCCCCGGTGTTCCGGCCATGCCCTTTGATGCCTGCGGGGCCATGAGCCAGGGCTATATCGGTTACCACATCCAGCAAGCCCTGGGAAACGCCCTAAAAAAAAGAAAACGGAATGTGCCGGTAACAGCGGTGATAACCCAGGTGGTGGTGGATAGAGAGGATCCGGCCTTCCTTGAACCGACAAAACCCATTGGCTCTTTTTACACCCGGGAAGAGGCGGAAGCCCTGGCCCGGGAAAAAGGATACCTCATGAAGGAAGACGCCGCCGGCCGGGGCTGGCGCCGGGTGGTGGCCTCCCCCATGCCCCAAAAAATTGTGGAATTCTCCTGCCTGAAAGGCATGTGGGATACCACCATTGTGGTGGCGGCAGGCGGCGGCGGTATCCCCGTCATTGAAAAGGATGACGGCTCCCTGGAAGGGATAGCTGCCGTAATCGACAAGGACCTGGCGGCGGAAAAGCTGGCAGAAAACATAGGCGCCGACACCCTCTTAATACTTACAGAAGTGGATAAAGTGGCCCTGAATTTCAACAGGCCGGACCAGAAAGACCTGGACCGGATGACTGCGGCAGAGGCTGAAAGGTACATGGAAGAAGGCCACTTTGCCCCCGGCAGCATGCTTCCCAAGGTGCAGGCCGCTGCCAGGTTTGTCAAGGGCAAGCCCGGCAGAAAAGCCATTATTACTTCCCTGTATAAATCCATGGAGGCCCTGGAAGGAATCTCGGGCACCCTGGTTACAAATTAAGGTAAGATTAACCACTGAAGAAAGGGGAAAACCATGTCTTACGGAGATGATTTCCAGAGAAAAAGCAAATACACCCGGGGTTCTTTAAGCGGCAGGAGCCTTAACTGGAATAAAAAACCCGACCCCTATAAAGCCTATCCCCCGGACAGGGAGCGAATTCAGCTGGAGGATCCCGACACGGAAGGGGGCGGCCCCCTTTATTCCCTCCTCAAGGAGAGACGGTCTGTCCGCGCCTACGGGCCCGGTGCCATGGACAAAGGAACCCTGGGGCAGCTCCTCTGGGCATCCCAGGGAATATCCCGGGATACCCGTCAGCACCAGCTGCGCACCGCCCCCTCGGCCGGGGCTCTTTACCCCATAGAAACCTATGTGGTGGCCAATAACGTCCGGGGCCTTGAGCCGGGGGTGTACCATTATGAGGTTTTCCAGCACGGCCTGGCCCTGGTTAGGCCGGGAGAGTGGGGGGCAGCCCTGGCCCGGGCGGCCCTGGGTCAAAACATGCTGGCGAGGGCCCCCGCTGTTTTTGCCTGGAGCGCCCTGGTGGAGCGCTGTAAATGGAAGTATGACCAGCGGGCCTACCGCTACATATACCTGGACGCCGGCCATGCCGCCCAGAACCTGGCCCTGGCCGCCGTTGCCTTAGGCCTGGGGTCCTGCCAGGTGGGGGCTTTCTTTGACGGGGAAGTGGATGACGTGCTGGAACTGGACGGGGTGGAGGAGACGGTTATCTACATGTCGGCGGTGGGACCGGGGAAATAAAGGCCGGCTTCTCAGCTATTAAAGTGCCGGGTCAATGCGGGTAGAAAGTTGAATTATTACCTGGGAAATAGTTTCTTTCGACATGGAGGCCGGAGGCCTCTTTTTTTATTGGGCTCCTGAGGGGTTATATGGGGATCTCTTGTAGCAGCGATAATTACAGAAGAATATCCTAGGAAAGAAGAGATAACATAAAATTTCAGGCAATAAATCCATGCTCTTTTGCGTTAAATAAGGATAATTATAAAATTTGCGCAAAAATCATTGACTTTTCCGGTAAATTTGCTAAAATTTAATTTGAGTTTTTAAATAAACGAAAAGGAGGCATGACGATGAGTGCTTTAGGCCGTCATATCTTGGCCGAACTGTATGGGTGCACCCCCGACTTTTTAAACGACATCAGGGGTGTGGAAGGTATTATGGTTAACGCCGCCCTGGAAGCGGGTGCGGAAATAAGGGAAGTGGCGTTCCATAAGTTTAGCCCCCAGGGAGTAAGCGGGGTAGTGGTGATATCGGAATCACACCTGGCCATCCATACCTGGCCGGAACTGGGGTATGCCGCGGTGGACGTTTTCACCTGCGGTGATTGTGTGGACCCCTGGATATCATGCAATTATATCAAAGAAAGATTCCAGGCCCAAAATATGACTGCCCGGGAGATTAAGCGGGGGGATTTCCCCTGTCCCGTCACTCATCGCCCTGCAGTCAACCTGTAAAGGAGGACCCATGAAAGCACCCCCATGGAAGTGGTTTATCGAGTACACTCACCCGACCCAGGCCCACATGCACGGGATCAGCAAATTTATCTACAGCGGCAGGACCAAATATCAGGATGTTGAAATCCTGGAAGTGGATTTTTACGGGCGCTGCCTCATCCTGGACGGAAAAATCCAGTCGGCCCTTTCTGATGAATATATATACCACGAGACCCTCATCCACCCTGCCATGCTCTTACAGGAAAACCCCGGGAAGGTCCTGGTCTTAGGGGGAGGGGAGGGGGCTGTCCTCAGGGAAATCCTCAAACACCCCGGCGTGGAGAAACTGGTCATGGTGGATATCGACCGGGAAGTGGTGGAATTGTGTGCCCGCTACCTGCCGGAATGGAATGACGGGGCCTATGAAGACCCCCGGGTGCAGCTGGTCTTTGGCGATGCCCGGGAGTATGTTAAAAATTCTGCAGAAACCTGGGATGTGGTGGTCATGGACCTGACGGAGCCCGTGGATGACGGCCCTTCCTACCTGATGTTTACGCGGGAGTTTTTTCAGCTGCTGAAGGGGAAAATATCCCCCGGAGGGGTCCTGGCCCTGCAGGCCGGTTCCTTTAACCCCCGGCTTTTGGAATGCCACAGCGCCGTATACAACACCATGGGGCTGTCTTTTGAGACCGTCAGGTCCTATTACACCTTTATACCGTCCTTTGATGCCACCTGGGGGTTTATAGTGGCCTCCCAGAGCAAAGACCCCCTGTCTCTGGGGGCGGAAAAGGTCGATGCCCTCATCAAGGGCCGGGGCATCCAAAACCTCAGGCATTATGACGGCGAGGCCCATGGGGGCATGTTTGCCCTGCCCAAGGATATCCGGGTATTGAGGGACAAAGAGAAACGAATCATCGAAGACAACAACCCCCTGACTACTTTTTAGCCCGGCGGGGACAATAAGGGGACTGGAGTGTGAATAAAATGCATATGGAACGTACTTTTGTCATGGTCAAGCCCGATGGGGTGCAGAGAAAGCTGGTCAGCAAGGTGATAGGACGCTTCGAGGATAAAGGGCTCAAACTGGTGGGGCTGAAGATGCTCTTGATAACCCCGGAACTGGCCCGGAAGCATTACGGCGAACACGAAGGAAAACCTTTTTTTAAGAACCTTGTCAGCTTTATCACGTCAGGTCCCGTGGTGGCCATGGTCTGGGAAGGCCTGGAAGCCATCAAAACGGCCCGCAGCCTGATGGGTAAAACCAATCCCCTGGAAGCCGCTCCGGGCACCCTGCGGGGCGATTACGGGCTCTTTATGGGGAATAACATCGTCCACGGCTCCGATTCCCCGGAAAGCGCCGCCCGGGAAATTGGCCTTTTCTTCGCTGAAGAGGAACTTGTGGAGTATACCGTCGATGTGGAAATATGGGTTTACGGGGAAAATTAGGTAAGCCACAGGCAGCCACGGCAGGGAGAATTTCCCCGGGAAGTAGATGTTGACTCATAGTTAAAAATGAGTTATACTGTTTAGTGCATCTTTCAAGAGGCCGACGTAGCTCAACTGGCAGAGCAGCTGATTTGTAATCAGCAGGTTGCGGGTTCGAGTCCCACCGTCGGCTCCAAGAGAGGCAAATGTGGAGAGGTACCCAAGTTGGCCAAAGGGGGCAGACTGTAAATCTGTTGGCTCAGCCTTCACTGGTTCGAATCCAGTCCTCTCCACCATATGTTGGGGCGTAGCCAAGCGGTAAGGCACGGGACTTTGGATCCTGCATGCGAAGGTTCGAATCCTTCCGCCCCAGCCAAAATTATGTGAGCCATTAGCTCAGTTGGCAGAGCACCTGACTTTTAATCAGGGTGTCCCAGGTTCGAGCCCTGGATGGCTCACCATTTATGCGAGAGTGGCGGAACGGCAGACGCGCTAGGTTCAGGACCTAGTGCCCGCAAGGGTGTGGGGGTTCAAATCCCCCCTCTCGCACCATTGGAAAGCAAACAGTATCATCTTTGATACTGTTTTTTTATTGCCCCGATGGTAACACTAAAAGCATCACACGCAGCAGGAGGAACGGAACAGGATGTTTAAAGATAAGTTTGCCGAAATATTTGCCGAACTGGACAGCATCGAGCACAAACTGAAGGATACCAAAAACAAAGGGCAGAAAGAGGAGTTTTCCCAGCGGTTGCTGGACCTGCGCCGGATTATGGACCAGTGCATCCAATCCTGGCTCTGTTTTGAAGAGAGGGTCAACCAACTGCAGGACAGTTACGGGTTAAAACTGCCCGATGAAATACCCGACATGTTTTTCCAGAGTCTGGGGCTGCAGGAACTGGAAATGCCGGTTGAGCCTGAAAGCAAAAGCCAAAAACCCCTTAAAGCAAAAACCCCTGCCAAGGAGAAGGGAGATGCCCCGGGGGAACCCCTCTACTTTAATAAAATGCGGAAGGATGCCTCCATAGCCTCTTTCCGGAGGGGGTTGGGGTTTTATGACCTGTACATGCTGGAGGAGGCCATACAGGAATTCGAAAACCTGGTCCAACTGGAGCCCGATTTCATCATGGGCCACTTCCTCCTGGGCCATGCCTACAGCCACAAGGGAGACCATGAAAAAGGGGAAAAGGAATTTCGCCTGGTCCTGGCCCTGACAAAAGACCCCCTTTTAAAGGGCATGGTCTACAACGCCCTGGGGAACATCTACGCCGAGGGGGGCAAGTACGAGCAGGCCCTGGAAGAATTTCTCCTGTCCCGGGAAAGCTCGAAGGAAGTCAAGGAAGCCTGTTTCAATCTGGGCGCCACCTGCTACAACCTGGGCCGCTACAGGGAAAGCGTCGACTACTTTAAGGAAGCCGCGGAGCAATCCCCCGACGATTGGGAAATCCATTTTTACCTGGGAAAAGCCTACCAGTATCTCAAAGAACATGAAAAGGCCCTGCCCTGCCTGGAAACAGCCCTGAAGCTGAACCCCGGCAATTCCCTGATAAACTTCGAGCTGGGCATCATCTATCATCTGCTGAACCAGCGGGAGAAAGCCATCTCCCAGTACATAAAAACCCTGGATCTAAGCAAGAAAAAATCCCGACGGCAAAAGTCTTCCAGGTTAAATTAATTTATGCCAATGCAGGAAAATATGTCCTCCTAAACGAAAGTTTAAGTAACCTGAGGACAAAGGAGGCCTTTATGAGTATCATACGCGATAAAAGCCTGGCGGGGCCCGGAGAGGAAAAAATTGCCTGGGTAGAGAAACATATGCCCGTGCTGGGGACTATGCGGGAGAAGTACCGGGTCAATAAACCCTTCCAGGGGCTGAGAGTCTCCATATGCCTGCACCTGGAAGCCAAGACGGCTTACCTGTGCCGGGTCTTGGCCGAAGGCGGGGCGCAGGTGGCCATTTCCGGCAGCAACCCCCTTTCCACCCAGGACGACGTGGCGGCGGCCCTGGCCGAGGGCGGTGTGGGCGTTTTCGCCTGGCACAATTCCTCCGACGCCGAGTATGAGGATTTTTTATATAAGAACCTGACGGAGAACCGGCCCCACCTCATCATAGATGACGGGGGCGACCTGACAGCACTGCTGCACCAAGAGGACATGGAACCCATAAGCCGGGACGTCCTGGGCGGGGCAGAGGAAACCACCACGGGCCTCATCCGCCTCCGGTCTTTGGCCCGGCAGAATAAACTGCTCTTTCCCATGATGGCCGTTAACGATGCCCACTGCAAGTATCTCTTTGACAACCGGCTGGGAACGGGCCAGTCCGTCTGGGACGGCATAATACGTACCACCAATCTTCTGGTGGCGGGTAAAAATGTGGTGGTGGTGGGGTACGGCTGGTGCGGCAAAGGGGTGGCAAACCGGGCCAGGGGGTTGGGGGCAAATGTCATCGTGGCGGAAGTTGACCCCATCCATGCCCTGGAGGCTTTAATGGACGGTTTCAGGGTGATGCCCCTGGAGGAAGCGGCACCCCTGGGCGACTTCTTTATCACCGTCACCAGCTGTATAAACGCCATCGGCAGCCGCCATATAGCCGTCATGAAGGACAGGGCCATTATGTGCAATGCGGGGCACTTTGATACGGAAATAGATAAACAAGCCCTGACGGTGCAGGCGGAAAAGATTCGTGCCGGCAAAAAGAATATCACGGAATACCGCCTGAAAGACGGGCGCTCCCTGTTCCTGCTGGCGGAGGGGAGGCTGGTCAACCTGGCCTCCGGGGACGGCCACCCGGCGGAAATCATGGATTTGTCCTTCGCCCTGCAGGCCCTTTCCCTGGAGTACCTGCAGGAACAGGCCGGCAGCCTTCCCCGCCGGGTCCTTAAAGTCCCCTATGAGCTGGACAAAAAAGTGGCGGAATTGAAACTGGCTTCCGGGGGAATTAATATCGACTCCCTGGACGAAAGACAGGCCCGCTACCTTTCGGGCCTGCACCGGGAAGCTTAAGAGGAGGAAGCCAAAATGGGAAAACTGGCCATTATCGGCGGCACCGGTGTTTACAGCCCGGAAATACTGGCGGACGTTCAGGTTGTGGCTGTAGAGACCCCCTACGGGGAACCCGTTACCCTGCGGGTGGGCACCTACGGCAGCCATGAAGTGGTTTTTCTTCCCCGGCACGGACAAAAACACATTCTCCCGCCTCACAAGGTCAACTACAGGGCCAACATGGCGGCCCTTAAAAAGGCGGGCGTCGGCAAAATCTTCGCCACCGCCGCCGTGGGCTCCCTGAATGAGGAAATGAAACCGGGGCACCTGGCCTTTTTGGACCAGTTCATCGATTTTACCAGGGGGAGGGAAGGCACCTTCTATGACGGAGGCGAGGCGGGCGTTGCCCACATCGACTTGACCCATCCCTACTGCAGCCAATTGCGGGATCTCTTGATCAAAGCCGCCGGGGAGCGGCGAATCCCCCACCATCCCGGGGCCGTCTATGTGTGTACCGAGGGGCCCCGTTTTGAAACAGGAGCGGAGATAAAGATGTTTAAAGCCTGGGGTGCCGACCTGGTGGGTATGACCAACGTGCCGGAAGTGGTGCTGGCCCGGGAGCTGGGCATCTGCTACAGCACCATCGCCCTGGTAACCAATTTTGCCGCCGGGATTTCACCGGCACCCTTAACCCACGAAGAAGTCCTGGATGTTGTGGCAAAAAATATCGGCCATGTGAGGACGGTCCTTATGGAATCCATGCAGCTTCTAAGCCCTGACACGCACTGCAGCTGTCAAGGAGCCCGGCCCTTCGCCTAGAGGAGGTATTCTGTGAAACACATCGTATGGCAGCCAGGCAAGCCC
>SLHK01000176.1 GCA_007136165.1 Syntrophomonadaceae bacterium | reverse complement strand
CTGCAGGGGGAAGAGGGCTCCGGAGAGGAAAAAGAGGGGCATGATGAGAAAATTCATGATGAGCTGAAAGCCCTGCATATCCTCCATGAGGGAGGCAACGGCCGTGCCCAGGGCCGCGAAGAGGATGGCCATGAGGAACATGAGGATCAGGGCCGGGAGAAGGGCCACCGGGCTGGCCAGCCTGAAACCGGCCAAAAAGGAGATGGCCAGGATGATGCTCCCCTGGAAGACAGCCACAGTGGCCCCGCCCAGGGTTCTGCCTATCATGATCTTCACCCGGGAGACGGGAGCCACCAGGGTTTCCTTGAGGAATCCGAACTGGCGATCCCAGATGATCTCAATGCCGTTGAACATGGAGGTAAAGAGGACCGTCATGGAAATGATGCCGGAGACGAGAAACTGCAGGTAGTTGCCTTCCCCTGCCCGCTCGAAGACGGGTCCCAGCCCAAAACCCAGGGCAAAGAGGAATAGCAGGGGCTGGCCCAGGGCCCCGACGATGCGGGATTTAGAACGGAAGTAACGTTTCAGCTGGCGCAGCCAGAGAATATAGATCACGTTCATGCTTACCACCTCCCCCTCCGCAGCATACGGCCCACCATCTGGTTCTTGCTCTCTGCCCCTTCTTCCCGGATGGCCTTGCCCGTCAGGGCCAGGAAAGCCTCCTCGAGGGAGTCAGTGCCGGTTTGCTCCTCCAACTCCCGGGCGGAGCCCCAGGCGATGATTTTGCCGTGGTCGATGACTGCGACGGTATCAGCAACCCGTTCCGCCTCTTCCATGATGTGGGTGGTGAAGAAAACGGTGATATGCTCCTTTTCGTTCAGTGCCCTGATATGCTCCCAGAGCAGGTTGCGGGTCTGGGGGTCCAGGCCGAGAGTCGGCTCATCCAGGAAGAGGATCTTTGGCAGGTGCAACAACCCCCTGGCTATCTCCAGCCTGCGTTTCATGCCGCCGGAGTATTTTTTTACCTGGTCGTTTCTCCTGTCCCAGAGCTGGACCAATTCCAAGAGCTCCTTTATGCGCTCTTGCCAGATTTTTTTCGGGATGCTGTAGAGGACGGCGTGAAAAACCATGTTTTCGTAGGCCGTCAGCTCATTGTCCAGGCTGGGGTCCTGGAAGACGATGCCGAAGGAACGACGCACCTCTCTTTGTTTCCGCACCGGGTCATGGCCGTTCAAGAGAATATGGCCCTGCGTCGGTTTCAGGAGGGTGGTGAGCATTTTGATGGTGGTGGTCTTCCCGGCCCCGTTGGGGCCCAGGAAGGCAAAGATTTCCCCCGTCCTGACAGTAAAGGAGATATTGTCAACGGCGGTCAGGCCGCCGTATTTTTTCACCAGGTCTGTCACCTGAATGATGTCTTCCCCGGAATTGCTCTTTGTCATTGTTGTTGCCTCCATTAGATTTTATCAATAATATTATTATGCACAAGGAGTAAAACCATCTATCCTGTATGGCTCGCGAGTTTGATATCGCTTACTAAGGCACAAACCCGATATCTTTAATTGTACTGCCCTCTTTCCAGGCAAATAAAGCTTATGTAAACCATGCTCTTCCTTTTGTAGGCCTACTCTTTATAATATTCGTTTTGAAATTACAGAACACCTTCTCTGTCTACTCAGCCTGGCCTGATAATCCCCCCAGTAGTTCCAATAGAATGGATCCACCATTACAGCTTGTTAAGATTTCTTAATATGGTTAAGGTCATTTTTGGGTTGACATACATTTATTTGTTGTGATAATATGACCGTAGAGTCACATGACCGATAAGTCATGGCCTGGTAGTGGCTACTAACAAGGAGGTTTTCCAAATGCTGATTCCAAAGATTTTTGGTGTTACCCTGGCCCTGGCGGTTATAGGAACAAGTATCTTGATAGGTGTAATGGGAGGAAGGTTTCAGAAGGTAGAGCAGGTTGTTTACTCGGGTGAAAAGAGGCCCTGGTGGTTTTACTTTATCATGGTTCTATATGCTGTTTTCTACACTGTTGTGCTAGTCAGCTTTATAAACCATCCCGACAAAACCTGGGCCGGCTGGATGCTGGTAGTGATAATTCCGGTGGGAGCAGTTCTAAAAGGAGCTCTAATAATATTTAACAAAAAAGGGCAAAAGATGGTAACTTCTATCGAAGGAGATAAGGACTGGCGGAAGATTGCTTTGGCAAGACTTGTTCTGGCCCCCCTGTTTCTTGTTCTGACATACTTCGCCTAGAAATCAAAAAAAAGTCAAAACACGCAAAGTCAAAGTCTAAGTCAAGGGGACGTTTAAGTCAAACAAAACGTCCTCTTGACTCCCGACACCCCGTCCCCCAATTCAGACATGGGGGTTTTTGTATTATAAGATGAGTAAGTTTCTGATAGATTTTTTGTTGTCTCATAAGGTAAAATTTTAATTAATCTAAAACCCAGGTTTTGATATTATGTAAATGTGGTTTATAATAGAAAATAGGAGTTCAATTATCTGTGGGTATCAGCAGAGCGCTGGAAATTTTCGAGTAACTGAAGGGTGGATGTCATGAAACAGCGTATATTCTGGTTTTTAGTGTCAATTATGACCTTTCTACTGATTTATGCCTGGGGGGCCAGGTATGACTTCTCCCTGGGAGGGCCCCTGGTTTTAAGGCAGTTGAACCTCCTGTTTGCCGTGCTGGGTTTTTTCTTTTTTTTCTTGCAGTTCATCCTTAGTTCCCGGGCCCGGTTAGTGGAAAAAGGGTTTGGCCTGAATAAAATGATTCTCAAGCACCGGCATGTTGGGCGTATTGCTCTGGGTTTCTTAATTCTGCACCCGGTATTTTTCTTTCTTTTTCAGGGCGATGTTGTGATCAGAGGCACCTCCATGATTATAGGGTTGATTGTGCTTTTGGGGCTAATGGTGACTGCTGCTTTGGCCTCATTGCATAAAAAGCTGAATCTTCCCTATGAGCTATGGTTGAATATTCACAAGGCCAACTATGTGTTGTTCCCTCTGGTTCTTGTCCATGTGTTTGACCGGGCCACCCCCGGTACCCCGCTTTACTATTTCTGGGGGGTTTTTACAGCCGTCTTTTTCCTCCTCATTGTGTTAATTTTCCGTAAGGAAGTCGACATTAGAAGGAATCCCTACCAGGTGGTGGAGGTCAAGCAGGAAGCAAATGATATCTGGAGCCTCTTTCTTCACGGACGCCCCCTGGATTACCAGCCGGGGCAATTTATGTATTTAAGGCTGTTGAGAAAGGGCATGATATCCTCCTCCCATCCCTTTACCATCTCATCAAGCCCTACCTGGAACCGTTTGGCTGTGACAATAAAAAATTCGGGAGATTTTACGGCAACGGTCAAAGACACAAAACCGGGGGACAAAGCTTATGTAGATGCACCTTATGGAGTATTCAGCTTTTTAAGGTGTGAATGCAAAAATATCATGTTCATTGCCGGGGGCATCGGGATCACACCCTTTATCTCCATGATTCGCTACATGTATGAAGAAAAAATCAGTATACCCGTTACACTTCTTTGGGCAAATAAAAGTGAGGAAGAGCTTTGTTTTCGGGACGAGTTGGCTAAAATGGAGAAAGAGATGGATAATTTAAAGGTTGTATATGTGATGTCCCGGCAAGAGGACTGGAAAATGGAAAAAGGCCGCATCAATAGAAACATAATAGAAAAGTACAAGACAGATAAAGGTGGTTATGACTATTTTATCTGCGGCCCTCCCCCTATGAGCAAAGCCGTCATGGCTGCGCTAAAGGATATGGGGGTGCCAAAAGACAAAATTCACCATGAACTGTTTGAGTTCTAAAGGAACTGACTTCCCAAGGTTCCCGGGTTGAAAATGTGAAGTAAGAACTATGCAATGCCCATCATACATTCACCCTCAGGAATAAAATGTGATTTTGGTTCCTAACCTGTACGACAGAAAGCCCCATCTAAGAATGGGGCTTTCTGTATGAGAAAATGGGAAGAGAAACATACCGGGAATAGGGGGTTTGCTAATAGATTGCTGGTTGTGCCCTCGGGTAAAATGCAGTTAAACAGGCAGCAGCCAAACCATGAAGGGGGAGAGCTCGGTGTTTTCCTACAGAAACCTGTCCCTGATATTCCTTTTAATCATTATATTCCTTTTGGTTTTGTTGGGAGGAACAACTATAGATGCTTATCCCAATGAGGTCGATTGGGATAAGGTGGAAAGACCTTCGGATCCCGTCCCCCGGTTTGACCCGGTAATCAACCTTCTGGGCAAGAGTTTTACTGAGATAAAGTGCCTGCTGGGAGAGCCCGATGCCGAAGGGTTCAGCCATCTGTACGGAACCCATCATTATATATCTTACAACCATGAAAGGGGAGGAATGTACTTTTGTTCTCCTCCCGATGCAGAAGAAGAAATCGCTGTCCTCATTATTTTGGAAGCCGGACAGGAAGTTATGCAAACAAAGGTGGGGATGTCCTTCAAAGAAATCCAATCGGTCCTGGGAGAACCGGATTACGGCCCGCTACCGGGCAAGGGAAACGCCTACTACATGGACTATTATTTTGGACAAGCCGGCAACGGGGTACCGGAAGTTTTTCTAAGCTTTTCGGCAAGAACGCCGGGGAGTCTCACTTCGGAAGCCTTCATTAAGTGGGAGGCATATTACACGAATTAGGGGTGAAGTTATGAAGGTTCTGCTGGTGGAGCACCACCATCTCTTTCGTAAGTCTTTGCGCATGCTGCTGGAGCTGAACGATTCCATCCGGATCGTTGGAGAGGCCGGCAACGGAAAGGAAGCCCTGGACCTTGTCGAGGAAGTAATGCCCGATGTGGCCGTTATAGACATTTCCCTGCCAGGGCGTTCTGCCCTCGAGATTGCCAGGCAGGTCAAAAGGGCCTATTCCAGCATCAAGATCGTCATCCTTTCCAGGTTTGAACACAATATTTACGTGGACTATGCCTTTAGATGCGGAGCTTCCGCGTATGTTCTCAAAGACTGTGTTTCTGACGAACTGCTGATGGCTTTGGAGGATGTAATGACAGGCAGGCGGTATGTCAGCGCTTCCAGGGCCCAACCCCTGAATGCTTGATAGAAAGGAGTGTTTTTTGTGCCCGCTAAATGCGAAAGGTGCCAAAAAGAAAAATGGGTTACCATCTTATCGGCGATGAACGAGGATATGATATGTGTGGAATGTTTGGGGGAAGAGAAGAAGCACCCCCGGTACAAGGAAGCAAAACTCATGATGGAGTTGGAGAGTTGGAAGGGCAACCATGATTATCCCGGCCTCTTTGCAGGGCAGAGATACCCCTTTTCCGTGCCCCACGGGAGTGTTGTAACACCCAAAAACAAATGCATGAAAAAAGGAGCGGTCTGACATGAAAATTTTAATAGCTACCGATGGTTCCAGCAACAGCAAAAAGGCCCTGGACGAGGCGGCCAAGATAGCCGAAGGCTGCAGCGTCCATGAGGTTGCTGTTATCCATGTGCATGAAAAGAACATCAACTATCCCGGAAGTGCCGGGTATCACTTTTCCCAGGAAGAGTTGATGCGCTTTAAGGAATTGGAGGAGCGGAGCAGGGAAGACAGTAAGAAACTTTTGCAATCGGCGGTGGAAGCCCTGCAGCAGAAAAACATAAAAGCCAACCCTATCTTTGAAACAGGCCACCCTGCCGATACCATCGCCCGGGTTGCCCGGGAACAGGACTTTGACTTGCTGGTGGTGGGCAGCAGAGGACTGGGAGGGCTTCAAAAACTGCTCCTTGGAAGCGTCAGCAACGCCTTACTGCAGGAAGTCAATACCAACATCCTGGTAGTTAAATAGCTGGTAGTTAAATAGGGATAATACCAAGATTAGAGATGCCCCATTTATTAATGGGGCATCTTGCATTAGAAATTGAGAAAGGAATCATCCCCGAGTAGGGGATTTGCCAATAGATTACTGGTTACAACCTCTGGTAAGATTCTGGTAAACAGGCAGCAGCCTATACCTGGAAGGAGGAAGTTCTGGCAGAGTAACCCTTTCCGTGTCCCACGGCGGCGCTGCACTACACAATAATTGATGGTTGAAATAGGAGTGATCTAATATGAAAATTTTACTAGCCACCGATGGTTCCGACCACAGTAAAAAAGCCCTGGAGGAAGCGGCCAAGATAGCCGGAGGCTGTAATGCCGATGAGGTTGCCGTCATTAATGTATACGAAAAATCCCCCAGCTTATCAGGAATAGACTGGTATAATGTCACCGATGAAGACCTTAAGCGGTTCAAAAAGCTGGAGGAACAGAACTTGGAAGAAAGGATGAAGTTGTTACATACGGCAGTGAAAACCCTTCAACAAAAAAACGTGAAGGCCAGGTCAATCATCAAAGAAGGCCACCCTGCCGAAACTATTGCCCGGGTAGCCCGGGAGGGAGATTATGATTTGCTGGTAGTGGGCAGCAGGGGACTGGGAGGGCTGAAGAAGTTGTTTTTGGGAAGTGTCAGCAACGCTCTGCTCCAGGAAGCCGGCACCAATGTCCTGGTGATAAAGTAGCAAAAAGCCCGATGGGAGTTTTTTAACCTTGATTAAAAAGAAGTTTTCCAAAAAAACCATAGGATTGATCTCAGCAGCCCTGATTTTCGGCCTGCTGTTCGTGTATAACCTTTACCGTGGGGACAGGCCCCATTTGCTGGTGGTTTCTACAGGAAGCCCCGGTGGAGTCTATTACCCCCTGGGGGGCGCCATATCGGAAGTGATAAGCAGGAACCTGGACGGGGTCCGCCTGGACTCGGAGTCAACCAGCGGTTCAGTGGAAAATATCCGGCTGGTGGGCAACAAGGAATCGGATTTTGCCATGGCCACGGAAAACGCCGCCTTTAAAGGGGCCGAGGGTGAGTATCCCTTTTCCCGGCCCTACCCGGTACTGGCCCTCTTCAATATGTACTCCGCCCCCCTCCACATCATCACCCTTGAAGGGAAGGGGATCGAAACCATGGAGGACCTGGCGGGCAGGAGGGTATCCATTGATGCCCCGGGCAGCGGCACCGAGGAGATGGCCCGCACCCTTTTGGGGGAACTGGGGCTTTTGGACCAGATAAGGACGGAAAACTACAACCAACAGGAAGCCGCTGCTGCCTTAAGGGACGGGAATGTAGATGCAGTTTTTTGGAATTTCGCCTACCCGGCCAGCGTGGTCATGGAAGTCAGCGCCACCCACAGGATTGTCTTTATACCCCTGGAGGACGAGGACATCGCCCTGATAGAGGAAGAGTACCCCTACTTTGCCGGTGATGCCATTCCCGCCGGGACCTACGATCATCAAGATGAAGATATCCCCGTTATTGCTGTAAACAATGTCCTGGTGGCCAGGGCGGATTTGGACGACGAACTGGCCTATAATATAACCCGCATCCTGTTTTCCAACCGGGAACGGCTGATTGAAGTTCACGATATAGCCCGGCGCATCTCCCTGGAAACGGCCACAGAGACCTCGGTGGAAATCCATCCCGGCGCAGCCAGGTTTTTCAAAGAAATGGAGGAGTGAGCTTAAAGATATCATGCCAGAAGAAGAAGGAACAAAACAATGTGAGGAAAAACCGGAAATTTGTTTGACTGAGCTGGATAAACGCAGAGAACTCAAAGGCCCCTGGCTGGCAATCACGGGCCTGGTAGCCGTGGCAGCATCCTTATTCCACCTGCATGCCGCTTCCGGCGGGCAGCTCTTTGCCCTGACCCACAGGGCCATCCACCTGGCTTTTATCGGCTTTCTGGGCTTCCTTTATTACCCTTTTTCTCCGAAAAAAAAGGAAGGGGCTCCCCCCGCCCATGATATATTCTTGAGCCTGCTGGTCGTTGGCCTCTGTATCTATCTGATTATGAGCATTGACCAGCTGGTTTACCGGGCCGGAGAGCCCATTAGGACGGATTGGATCTTCGGGATTCTCATGACCTTGCTGGTGCTGGAGTTGACCCGCAGGGTTGTGGGCAATCCCCTGGCCATTATTGCAGGAATGTTTTTGGTGTATGCCTATTTCGGGCCTTTCATGCCCGGGGTCCTCATCCATAAAGGCTATTCCCTGGAGCGGATTTTTTCCTACCTCTACATGACTTTAAATGGCATCTTCGGAATCCCGTTGGGGGTCTCCGCCGAGTTCATCTTCCTCTTCATCCTCTTCGGTACTTTCCTGGATAAGTCCGGAGCGGGAAAATATTTCATTGACCTGGCCTTTGCCCTTACCGGCTGGTCCCGGGGCGGGCCTGCCAAGGCGGCTATTGTGGCCAGCGGCATGCTGGGCAGCATCTCGGGAAGTTCCGTGGCCAATGCCGTTACCAGTGGAGCCTTCACCATCCCCCTGATGAAGAAGGTCAAGTACAGCTCCGCCTTCTCCGCCGGGGTAGAAGCGGCGGCTTCCACCGGCGGCCAGATTATGCCGCCCATTATGGGGGCGGCGGCCTTTATCATGGCCGAGTTTTTGGGGGTGCCCTTCGTGGACATTGCCAAGGCGGCCCTGGTGCCTGCCGTCCTGTACTTTGCCTCCCTCATTATGATGACCCACTTCCGGGCCGGGCGCTTGGGGTTAAAACCTGTTGACAGAGATGAGGTTCCTGATTTCTGGCCCACCTTTCGCCGGGGACTGCATCTGATGACCCCCCTGGTGGTGCTCATCGTCATGATATTTCAGGGGTTCTCCCCCCAGAGGGCTGTATTCTATGCCATCCTCTTGATGATTCTCATCATGCTCCTGGAGTCAGGTTACAAAAGGCTGGTGCAAGAGGGGATCTCCCTAAACTCCATCAAAGTGGTCTTCCTAAACACAGGAAAGGCAGTGATTGATGCCTTTATCGAAGGGGCCAAAAAGGCCATCCAGGTGGCTGTCGCCTGTGCCTGTGCGGGGATCATCGTGGGTACCGTGACCATGACGGGCCTGGGGTTGAAGATGGCCGGCTATATTGAAATCTACTCCCAGGGCGTTCTCTTTTACGGCCTGGTGTTGACCATGATGGCTTCCCTGCTCCTGGGGATCGGCCTTCCCACTACGGCCAAGTACATCGTCCTGGCCACCCTGGTGGCTCCAGCCCTTATGCGCCTGGACGTAAGTTCCACCATCGGCGCCCATCTCTTTATCCTTTACTTTGCCACCGACGCCGATATAACGCCTCCCGTGTCCCTGACGGCCTATGCCACGGCGGGCCTGGCCGGGGCCGAACCCTTGAAGACCAGCATCGAAGCTTTTAAGCTGGGGCTTTCCGCCTATCTGATCCCCTTTATTTTCATCTACAACCCGGCCCTTATCCTCATGGGGGATGTGTCCTTCATCATCCTGGCTCTGGTTACCGCTACCATTGGCATCGTAGCCTTATCGGCGGCCATCCAGGGGTTCATGGTAAATAGTTTAAACCTTCTGGAGCGGGTCTTTCTGGCCGGCGGGGCCATCAGCATCATGTACCCCGGCCTTACCAGCGACTTCATCGGCCTGGCGGTTCTGGCGGCAGTCTTCCTTTTCCACCGGAAGG
>SLHK01000065.1 GCA_007136165.1 Syntrophomonadaceae bacterium | reverse complement strand
GTAACGGCAGGCAGGCTGGAGCTGCTGTTTCTACTGCTGCCCGCCCTCTCAATCCTGCTGCTGGCCACGGGGACCGGGGCGGGCCAACAGGCCGTCTTCCTGGTTTACCCCCTCTTTTTTGGTTTTCTTTTTGGCAGGGTTCTTATGGGCTTTTCCGGGCCTCTGCTGGTTTTAATCCTCCTTAGGGCCTGCTGTGCCGTTTTTGTGCTGCTTCTTCTCATCAGCACCACCCCTTATATCCAGCTTTTTGCCGTCTTGAATAGGGTCCTGCCCCCTGTGCTGGTGGACATTATGTTCCTCACCTACCGGGCCTTCTTTATTCTGGCAGAGAGAACCCGGGAAACCGTCACAGCCCTCCGCCTAAAGGGAGGGTTCGACTTTCATAGCCTGGGAAACAGCTTAAAGAATGCCGCCCGGATTTTGGGTTTTGCCCTGGTCAATGCGGTGGAAATGAATGAGAAGTGCTACAGGATCCTCCTCCTGAGGGGGTATGAGGGCGGCATTATACCGTCCAGGGATGGCTTCAGGTGGCATCTTTTAAATGTGGCACCGGTGGCCCTTTCCTCTATCTTTTTTCTGCTGGCGGTGTTATGGTGAAGGAAATTATTAATATCGGCTGTATAAAACACAGGTATACCGACTCCACGGAGGTAAATATCTGCGGTTTAAACTTTCTCATGTACCCGGGGGAAAAGGTGGCCCTCCTGGGGGCCAACGGCTGCGGCAAGACTACCATGTTATCCCACATCATAGGCCTGCTGGCTCCCCAGGAAGGGGAGGTAAGGGTCCTGGGGCTGAACCCCTCCCGGGATTTTAAAAAGCTGCGCTCCCGGGTGGGGGTCCTCCTCCAGACTGCCCAGGAGCAGCTGATTGGCCCTACCGTCTGGGATGATGTGGCCTTTGCCCCTTTAAATTCCCGCTGGCCCCGGGAGGCAGTGGAGGAGCGGGTGTCCCAGGTGCTGGCAGAGTTGAACATCAGCCATCTTGCCCGCAAGATTCCCCACTATCTTAGCGGCGGCGAACAGCAGAAGGTGGCCCTGGCGGGAGCTCTGGTCATGCAGCCGGAGCTTTTGGTCCTGGATGAGCCCTTTTCCCGGGTGGACCAGCGCAGCAAAAAGGAAATCACCAGCCTGCTCCTCAACATAAACCAGAAGTACGGCACAGCCATCCTCTTTACCACCCATGACCTGACCCCCATTGCTCCCCTGGCGGACACGGTTTATGTTATGCGGGAGGGAGAAATTCTGGCCAGGGGAACACCGGCGGAGGTCTTGACCGACAGGAAGGTCCTGCAGGCGGCAGGCCTGGAGACACCGGATTTGCTGGAGCTTTTCTACGCTTTGAAGGCGAAAGGGGTGGACCTGCCCCCCACCCTTTCCCTGGAAGAGGCTGCCGCTGTGCTTTTGCGGGAAATAAAAAAACCCGACCCCCCGGCTTAAGGTGTATAGGGAAAGCAGGTGAAAGAAAAACTAAAAAAAAGAATTACAAGGAGGACTAACAAGGTGCACATCTCCACCAAGGAAATTAACTACTTAAAAGACCACCTTTCCTGGG
This sequence comes from Syntrophomonadaceae bacterium, assembly GCA_007136165.1. GTDB lineage: Bacteria > Bacillota > Dethiobacteria > PWVN01 > PWVN01 > PWVN01. Next base: position 8,029 of record SLHK01000065.1, on the reverse strand, counting down.
AGTTGCTGGCCGCCAAGAAGTGCTTTCACCATGCCAATGAACTGCAGGATACCAATTTTAAAGAGGTTTTCCACACAGCCGGCCGGGTCCACCAGGAGAACTACGTAAACCTGCTGAACTATGCCAACAAAATATCCCGGGAGGTGCAGAACTGATGGATGTCCAGTCCACCATTACCACGGAGACGGGGGCCCTCAAGATCGGCAAGAAGGTGTCCCTGAATATCAAGAAAGACCAGAATTTCAATGATTTGGACCGGCTTTACGACCTGCTCCTCCACGAAAAACACCTGATGCAGGTGTATCAGATCAGCCAGCATGAGGCTTTTAACGGGGACATGATGAGGCTGATTAATGATAACTGCAACAGGGTGCGGGAGCAGCACGGCAGGGTCACCCAGGTCCTTTTTGACATGGGGGAGTACACGGCCGATGCCGCATCGGCGCCCGTAGCCAGGGACGTGGCGGCGGTTTTTATGGGGTATCTGAAACAGCTTCCCTACGAGACCCGCATGCCCCATTAGTTTTGCAAAAGAAAAACCCACCCTTTTAAGGGGTGGAATTCAGGTGTCAGTTTAACCGCAGTATAGGGAAAGGGCCCGGAAAAATTTCCGGGCCTGTCCGTTATCTTTTGTTCTGAAAGCAGGTGCGGCAGTAGACGGGTTTGTCGCCGGTGGGCTTAAAGGGGACTTCCGTATCGCATCCACACTGGTCGCAGACCACGGAGTGCATTTGCCTGTTGGCGCGATAGCCATCGCGCTGCTGCCTCTTGGCAGTACGGCAGGCAGGGCATCGGGATGGATCGTTTTCGAATCCCTTTGTTGCGTAAAACTCTTGTTCACCGGCGGTAAAGGTAAACTCTTCCGCACAGTCCTTGCAGGCCAAGGTTCTGTCTTCGTAAACCATTTACCTTACCTCCTTTGTTTTGGATTACCGAACTGTTCCTTGGTTAACCGGCACCCAAACAAAAACGGGGTAAGGCCAAAGTATTACCAAATCAGACAGTTGGTTAGAATAAGTATACCCTAAATGAATAATAAATGCAATAAAATTCAGAATAAACCTTTGTGAATTGTAAGGAGGGTTCAATTGACAGATTAAATGCACCCCCGGTAGGGGGTAATGGGTTGCATTAAACCTTACAAATGATCAGCTGCAATCGGTCTTGCGAAGGACTACTTCAGGTTAAAAACCCGCAGCCATGTAAGGAAGATCAGCAGCGTCCACAACTTGCGGCTGTTATCCGCCTTCCCTTCCCGGTGCTGCCGGTACAGTTCCCGCACCGCTTTTTGTGAAAGCCACCGGGATGCCCTTTTATCAGCCAGGAGGTCATGGAAGTGCTTCTGGAATTTTTTTTCTTTCAGCCACAGCCGGGTGGGGACGGGAAAACCTTTTTTGGGGCGGTTTGTCACTTCCGGGGGCAGCAAATCTGTAAAGGCCTGCCGCAGCAGGTACTTGGTCTGCCGCCGGCGGATCTTGTATTTCAGGGGGATTTGCGCGGCGAACTCGAAGAGCTTGTGGTCCAGGTACGGGACCCTGAGCTCCAGGGAATTGGCCATAGTCATTTTGTCGGCCTTCACCAGGATGTCCCCCGGCATCCAGGTATGAATGTCGATGTACTGCATTTTTGTAACGTCGTCATATTCCTCCGCTTCCCGGTACAGGGGAGCTGTGACCAACCGGGGGTCCAGGGGTTTCAAGCCCCCGGCCATGAGCCTGGTTTTTTCTGCCTGGTTGAAGATGAAGGCATTGCCAAAGTAGCGGTCCTTAAGGGGAATATACCCCCGGGCCAGGTAGCCTTTTCCCGGCAGGGGGGGGAGAAGGCGGCTGCCCCTGTAGAGGGCTTTCCTCAAAAATGCCGGCAGCTTTTTGTAGGGGGCCAGGCTGAAGGGCTCCCGGTAGATGCCGTAGCCGCCGAAGACCTCGTCGGCCCCTTCCCCCGACAGGGTCACGGTAATTTTTTCCGCTGCCAGGCGGGCCACAAAGTAAAGGGAGATGGCTGCCGGGTCGGCGACGGGCTCATCCAGATGCCTGACCAACCGGGGCAGGTTTTCCAAAAAATCCCCGGGGCTGATTACATACTCATGGTGATCTGTAGCCAGAAAGCGGGCAGTGGCCCGGGCTTCCTGGAGCTCGCTGTAATCTGTGTCGGCATAACCCACACTGAAGGTGGAAAGGGGCTGCCGTTTTGCCGCCAAAGCAGAGGTGAGGGAAGAGTCGATACCGCTGCTCAGGAAGCAGCCCAGAGGCACATCGCTGGCCAGGTGCAGGTCCACCGTCTCCTGCAGCAGGGACCTGGTCTCGGCGAGCAAATCCGGCAGGGGCCTGTTTTGGGGCGCAAAGGAAGCCTGCCAGTAGCGAAGGGGTTTTGGCCTTTCCCCCGCCCTGCAGGTGAAATAATGGGCGGCGGGAAGCTTGTGAATGTCCTTGAACATGGTGGTGGGTTCCGGCACGTACTGGTATGTAAGGTAGTGGGCGAAAGAAGCCTCCTCCACCTCCCGGGAAACCTGGGGCATCTCCAGGAGGGCTTTGGCCTCGGAAGCGAAAGCCAGGGTGCTGCCGTTGTAAAAATAGAAAAAGGGTTTGATGCCGAATCTGTCCCGGGCGGCGAAAAGGGTCTTCTCTTTTTTGTCCCAGAGGACCAGGGAGAACATTCCCCGCAGTTTGTCGAGGCAGCCTTCCCGGTATTCTTCATAGAGGTGGAGAATCACCTCCACATCGCTGCGGCTGCGAAAGGAGTGGCCTTTGGCAGTGAGGTCCTGCCGCAGTTCCTTGTAGTTGTAGATTTCCCCGTTGCATACCAGCCACAGGGTTTCGTCTTCGTTGCCCATGGGCTGGCTGCCTTTTTCCAGGTCGATTATCCGGAGGCGCCGGAAGGCCAGCCCCAGGTTTCTGTCAGTAAAACACCCCTCTTCGTCGGGACCTCTATGAACCATGGTATCCTGCATCTGCGCCAGGAGGGCCGGGTCTATGTCCTGCCGCTGATTCAGGTAACCGCAAAAACCACACATGGTAATCCTCCTTTGAAATGGTGCTCTTTTTATCTTATGTCAAAAGTCTTTAAGTAGTCCCTGGAGGGCGGGTTTTTGTTGTAACCGGCAAATACATAGGTTATTATTTATAGTAGAAAGGCAAAAAAAGGATTGCCACGGGCATGAGAACATGCTAAAATAGAGACAGATACCCCCATGGGGTATATAGGAGGTTAATAGATGGCCGGTCCCCTGGAGAGGATGTTGGAGGAGAAGGTCTGGGCGGTGGTGGGAGCCTCGGAAAACCGGAAAAAGTTTGGTTACAAGGTTCTGATGTTTTTGCACAAAAGGGGGTATATGGTATATGGGGTTAATCCCAAGGTAAATAATATTAACGGCATACCCTGCTATCCCGATTTGCAGAGTCTGCCGGAAGAACCCGGCGTCGTCAGCTTCCTTGTGCCGCCGGAAGTGACGTTCCGGGTGGTGGAAGACGGTCTTCGCCGGGGCATCAAAAATTTTTGGGTTCAACCGGGGGCGGGAGATGATGCGGTGCTGGAAAAACTTATGTCCTCCGGGGCCCAAATGGTCTTTAACCACTGTGTAATGGCAGAGCTTAAGAAGCGGAGAATAGAAGGTGTGAAAAAAACCTTACGGCAAATATCACCACTGGGAGGTAAAGATAATGGTTGAGATTACTGATAGGGCAAAGGAAAAGCTTCAGGAAATGCTGGCGCAAAAGGAAGGAAAGGGGTACTTCCGCATCTTTATCGCAGGCTTTGGCTGAGGCGGGCCCAGGTTTGACATGGCTCTGGAAGAGTCAGCGCATGGAGATGACAAGGTTATTGACGAGGACGGCATCAAGATCTCTTACACGGAATCGGTGGGCAGGTTCTTGCCCGGTATGAAGGTGGATTACGTCCCCGGGCGTTTTGGCGGCATGGTCGTAAAACCCGGCGGGGCGAGCCACTGTTAGAAAAGTAGACGGCCGTTACCGGCCGTCTACTTTAGTTAACATGGGGGTCAGGCCTTTTTAACTTACTGCAGTTCTTTGAGGAATAATTCCAGCCGGTCCAGGCCTTTTTCGATGTTCTCCATGGAGGAGGCGTAGGAGAGGCGCATGCCGTGGGGGGAGCCAAAACCCGTCCCCGGTACCACGGCCACCTTTTTCTCCTCTAAAAGCCTGGCGGCAAAATCATCGCTGTCAGCCACCACTTTTCCACCATGGGTTTTCCCCAGGGCCTCTGCAATATTCACAAAGACGTAGAAGGCCCCCTGGGGTTGTAAAGCCCTGAGGAAGGGCATCCCCTGTATCCTCTGGTACATATACTTTCTCCGCTCGGCGAAGGCCAAAAGCATTTCCGCCAGGCATTCCTGGGGGCCGTCCAGGGCTGCCAGGGCCGCCATCTGAGCAATGGAGTTGGGGTTGGAAGTGGCGTGGCTTTGAATGGCACCCATAACCCTGGCAATTTCGGGGGAAGCTGCGGCATAGCCGATGCGCCAGCCCGTCATGGCATAGGATTTGGAAACCCCGTTGATCAAAACAGTTAATTCTTTCAGGTCCTGGCCCAGGGAAGCGACGCTGGTGTAGGGTATGCCATCGTAAACCAACCGCTCATAAATCTCATCGGTTATGATGAATATATCATGTTCCAGGCAGTAGTAGCCCAGGACTTCCAGCTCTTCTCTGGTGTAAATCTGGCCCGTGGGGTTACCGGGGCTGTTGAGGACTAAGGCCTTGGTCCTGGTGGACCAGGCTTTTTTTAGGTCGGGGATGGTAACCTTAAAAGCGTTTTTTTCCCGGGTTTCCACCGCCACGGGGATGCCGTCGCTGAGCTTCACCAGTTCGGGGTAGCTGACCCAGTAAGGTACGGGGACCATGACCTCGTCCCCCGGGTTTAGTATGGCGGCGAAAGCGTTGCTCAGGGAATGCTTGGCCCCGTTGCTGACCACAATATCTGCCGGGGTGTAGTGCAGGCCGTTCTCCCTTTCCAGCTTGCGGCAGATGGCTTCCTTCAATTCCCGGGTTCCCGAGGCGGGGGTGTAGCGGGTATGGCCCTCATTGATGGCGGCGATGGCTGCTTCCCGTATGTGGGCCGGCGTATCGAAGTCGGGTTCACCCGCCCCAAAACTGATGACATCCACCCCCCTGCTTTTCAGTTCCTTGGCCTTACTGTCGATGACCAGGGTGGGGGATGGGCTGACGGCCAGGCCTTTTTTTGCTAACATTAGCGAACCTCCTTTGTCTTTAATTAAATTCAACCCTTTCTCGCGTAAAAATCCTCCATGAAATCCGCCAGGGTGCGGCAGCCCTTTTCCGGCATGGCATTGTAGATGGAGGCCCTGATCCCTCCCACGGAACGGTGGCCCTTGAGGCCCGTCATATTCCATTTGCCTGCTTCTTGAATAAAAAGGCCTTCCAGTTCTTCCGAAGGCAGGCGGAAGGTGACGTTCATGAGGGAACGGCTGTCTTTTTCCGCATGACCCCGGTAAAAGTCCGGGTATTCATCCAGCACTTTGTATATAAGGGCCGCTTTTTTTCTGTTGACTTCCTCCAGCCGGGACAGGCCCCCGTTTTCCGCCGCCCACTTGAGGACCAGGTTCATGATGTAAACTCCGAAAGAGGGGGGAGTGTTGTACAGGGAGTTGTTTTTGGCGTGGAGGTCATAGCGGAGCATGGAAGGCAGGGATTGGGGGACCCTGTCCAGCATTTCTTCGCTGATGATGACGGCCGTCACTCCCGCAGGCCCCATATTTTTTTGTGCCCCGGCATAGATGAAGGCATAGGCTGACACATCCAGGGGGCGGGAGAGAATATCGCTGGACATGTCGGCCACCAGGGGGCTTCCCGGAGTGGTGGGGGTATAGTGCCATTGGGTGCCGTAAACAGTGTTGTTGGTAGTTAGATGTACATAGGCGGGAGAGGGGCTGAAGTGCAGTTCTTCCTGCCGGGGTATGCGGCGGTGCCCCTGGCCTTTGGTGTTGGCCGCCAGGTGGACTTGTCCCACCTGGCCGGCATCTTTACAGGCTTTTTCCGCAAAGCTCCCGGTAACGATGTAGTCCGCCGTTTCACCGGCAGGAAGAAAATTCATGGGTATCAGGGAAAACTGCAGGCTGGCTCCCCCCTGCAGGAAGAGGGCCCGGTAGCCGGGGGGGATCCGCATAATTTCTTTCATGAGTTTTTCCGTCTCCAGGACCAGGCTTTCAAAGGCCCTGCTCCGGTGGCTGATTTCCAGGATGGACAAGCCTTCTCCCTTAAAGTTTAGAAGCTCGTCCCGGGCCTGCTCCAGCACCGGCAGGGGCAGGGCGGCGGGGCCCGGATTGAAGTTAAGGGCGCGTTCTGTTCTCACAGCAATTACCTCCATGTTTAACCGTCTCAGGATGTTTTTCTCATTATAACCCAATGGCTGCGGGGGTAGCAAGAAAGAGGAAGAGATTTTGTTAAAGAAGTTTAATTAGATTTTAAGGAAGGGAAAGTATAAAATAAAGACAGGCTTACGTGAAAGCATCAATGGAGGTGCCTGGATGCAGAAGAGCATTATAGCAGCCCTGATCTTAATATTGGCCGCCCTGGCGGTGGGGTGCGGCAGCAGCCCCCCCCTGGAAGTCAAGAGCTTGAGAAATGCCCAGGGGCCGGGGAATGTGGAGTTTACGCGGGTCACCTATGATGAACTCCCCCAGGAAATCAAGGGTTGGGTGGATGCCACCCGGGGGGTCAGCCTGGCCCGGGAGAAGGAATTCGGCCGGCGCAGGTACATCCTGGTTACCTACGGTGCCCATCCCACCACCGGATACACGGTGGAGATCACAAGAGTTGAAAGCAGCGGCGCCAAAATATATGTGACTGTAAAATTTACCAGGCCCACTGACGACCAGTTTGTGACGACAAAAACTACAAAGCCTTATGACATCGTTTATATAGAACCTTCCCCGCTGCCCATGGAATTTTATCCTATAGGAGATGAATTCCACGTCCCCACGGAAGAGGAAAAGGGGGTTTTGTAGCCCTTATCCCGGCCAGGAGGTGGGTGTGTATGATGAAAAGGTTATTCCGGGAAAATTTTTACCCTAGAAAGGAAAATGCCCCGTTTTGGGGAATAGAATATTTACGGGAGAATGTAACGCCAGGTGTCCGTATCTAACGGATACTGGCGTTATCAAATTTGTTCGCAGGAGGTTGAAAACTGAATGAAAACCGGGTTACATGCCCTATTCAATGCAGCTTCAGTGGTGGTGGTAGGGGCCTCTCCCCGCCTGGAAACACCGGGAGGCACTACTGCAAATCAGCTATTTCAAAGAAATTTCCCGGGAGACGTGTATCTGGTTAACCCCAAGTACCAGGCCATAGGGGACCGGAAGTGCTATCCTTCCGTGGCCCACCTGCCCCGGGCGGTGGACCTGGCAGTAATCGCCGTGCCGGCCCCCCATGTCTTGCCCATTCTCCGCCAGTGTGCCGCCAGGGGCATCAAAGGCGCCATCATTTATACCTCCGGTTTCAGCGAGACGGGGGAAAGGGAGCAGGCCCGGGCCCAGGAAGAGATGCAGGAAATATCCCGTTCCACAGGCATGAGAATTATGGGCCCCAATTGTGTGGGCCTGGTAAACAATGCCCGCAACCTGTGGGCCACCTTTGCCCAACCCCCCCTTTATGAAGACGGGCTGCAGCCCGGCGGCCTGGGCATTATCTCTCAAAGCGGCTTCTTCGGCATTGCCATGTATCAACTGGCTGCCTACAACGGCCTGGGGTTTCGCTACTTCGCCAGCGTGGGGAATCAGGCGGATTTGTCTTTTACGGATTTTCTGGCCTACATGGTGGAAGACCCCGGGATTCAAGTTATCTGCGCCTATCTGGAAGGTTTGAAAGCCTCGGAGGACCTGCTTTCGGTAACCCGCCGGGCTTTAAGCCTGAAAAAACCCATGGCCTTTATCAAAGTTGGGGCCACCGAGGCCGGGTCCCGGGCGGCCCAATCCCATACCGGGGCCCTGGCCGGCAGCGATGAAAATTATGATGCCCTTTTTAAACAGACGGCTGTGACCAGGGCGGAAGACTTTGAGCAG
>SLHK01000124.1 GCA_007136165.1 Syntrophomonadaceae bacterium | reverse complement strand
GAAGTACGGCTGGTGGTGGACCTCCACAGGGACGGGGTGGCCAGGAGCGTATCCACGGCAGAAATTAACGGCGAGCAGGTGGGGAAAATTCTCCTGGTGGTGGGCAGCGGCCATAAAGACTGGCAGGAAAATATGCAAAATGCCAGAGACCTGCATGAGGCCCTGGAGCGGATTGCTCCCGGAATCTCCCGGGGCATCAGGGAAAGAAACCTGGTCTACAATCAGGACCTGCACCCGGGAGCCCTCCTGGTGGAGGTGGGGGGGCACGAAAACTCCCTGGAAGAAGCCCGCCGCACCCTGCCTTACCTGGCCCGGGCCCTGGCGGAAATCATCTACCAGATGCCATAGTTCAGCGGAGGTGCAGTATGGCGGCAAAAAAATACCTGGCTCTCTCCTTCTGTTTGTTTCTGGTCATCCTCCTTTTTTACACCGGAATCAACACGGCGGAACGGGGTTCAAAAGATCTTCTGGGGGTGGACGAACCGCTGCAGGCTTTCCGCATTTATACCCGGGAAGGCGGGGAGTTGGAAATTTTCTGGTCCGGCAGCAGCCGGGTCTTCAACTTTTCTTTTGTCACGGAAAGGGCCGCCCATTTGTGGGAGGGCCTTCGCTCCTTCATGGAATCCCGCCGGGGGAGGAACTCGGGGGAGGGGTGATAAGGATAAAAAATATTGAGATAAACTTGACAAAATCACCTGTTGGTGGTATTTTTTTAGATAGAAATTAGCACTCTAATGATGAGAGTGCTAACAGGAAAGAGGGAGGGACATGGCGTTATCGGAGAGGAAAAAAAGAATACTGCAGGCCGTTGTTCGTGACTATATCCATTCCGCCGAGCCCGTGGGTTCCCGGACTATTGCCCGTCGTTATTCTCTGGGTTTAAGCCCTGCCACCATCAGAAACGAGATGGCGGACCTGGAAGAATCCGGCTACCTGGAGCAGCCCCATACCTCTGCCGGCAGAATCCCGTCCCAGATGGGGTACCGGTTCTATGTGGATTCCCTCATGGAGAAGGTCTTCATCAGCACGGAAGAGGTCATGGCCATTGAAAAGATCCTCCATGAAAGAAAGGAAAAGGAGATAGAGCAGTTCATTCAGCAAATCTCCCGGGTCCTTTCCTCCATTACCAACTATACATCCCTGGTATTCGGCCCCATCATCAAGAAGAGTGCCTTCAAGCAGCTCAAGGTACTCCCCTTAGAACCCGGGGTGGGCCTGGCTATTTTGATAACCGACACCGGTTTTATCAAGCACAAGGCCATCCAGATTCCCATGGGCCTGGATGAAAAGGAACTGGAGAAGATGGTGGCCTATATCAACCGCAGGTTTTACGGCCTGACCATGGATACCATCACATCTTCCTTGCTAAAAGAGGTCAAAGGTGATTTAATAAAGAACGTGGGCCTCTTAAACGAAACTTTGAACCTCATCGAAGATGCCGGCCGCAGCCAGGAGGGTAAGCTCTTTTTGGGGGGGACCACCAATATCCTCAACCAGCCGGAATTTCGGGATGTTAACAGGATCAAGAGCCTTTTAGCCCTGCTTGAGGAAGAAGCCCTTCTGGGAAGCCTTTTGGGCAGCGCCTCGCCCCAGGGGATAGAAGTGCGTATCGGAGAGGAAAATAAACTGGAGGAGTTCAAGGACTTGAGCATGGTGGTCACCACTTACAAGGTGGTGGGCAGGAACATAGGGACTATCGGTATTTTAGGCCCCATCCGCATGGAATATGCCAGGGTGATCACCCTGGTGGAACACTTGGTTTTGCGCTTGAACAGCAGTTGATTTTGCAAGAGTAAGGGGTGAAATGGATTTGTTGGAAAAAAAGGATGACGTCTTGAGGAATGGGGAGGCTGCTGACGAAGACTTAAAGGGTAAGGACTTAAAGTATACGGAACCTGAGGAAAGAGAAAGCAGCCGGGAGGCCGGGGGGCAGCCTGAAGATATGGGGGAAGGCGGGACCGGGGGGGAGATGGAAAAACTCCGGCAGGAACTGGCCCGGCTCAAGCAGGAGAAGCAGGAGCTTTTTGAGCAGGTTTTGCGCAAGCAGGCGGACCTGGAAAACTACCGGAAGAGGGTAATGCGGGAACGGGCCCAACTGGGCAGGGAGGTGCTGGGAGATTTTATCAAGAAACAGCTGCCTCTTATAGATAACCTGGAACGGGCCCTGCAGAGCAGCGAAAAGGAAGGGGAGAAGGGCCTGAAGGAGGGCCTGGAGATGGTCCACAAGCAGTTTTTATCCCTCCTGAAGGAGGAAGGCGTGGAAGAGATCCAGTGCCGGGGGGAGGTTTTCGACCCCCATATCCATGAAGCCGTCATGATGGTGGATTCTCAGGAATACGGGGAAAACACCGTGGTGGATGAACTGCAAAAAGGGTACAGGTTAAAGGATAAAATTTTGCGGTGCAGCATGGTAACCGTAGCTAAATAGTAAAATATAATGTTGAGAACAGGAGGTAAAGCACATGTCTAAAGTAATTGGTATTGACCTGGGGACGACAAACTCGGCCATGGCCGTCCTCCAGGGAGGCGAGCCGGAAATTATCACCAATGCCGAAGGGGAAAGGGTGACCCCCTCCGTGGTGGCTTTTACCCGGGAGGGCGAACGCCTGACGGGGCAGGTGGCCAAGAGGCAGGCGGTGACCAACCCCAAGAGGACCGTCCGCAGCATTAAACGCCATATGGGCACCGACCATAAGGTCACCGTTGACGATAAGAAGTACACACCGCCGGAAATCTCCGCCATGATTTTGCAGAAGTTAAAGAGGGACGCGGAAAAGTTTCTCGGCGAAGAGGTTAAGCAGGCTGTGATTACCGTACCGGCCTATTTCAACGACAGCCAGCGGCAGGCCACCAAAGACGCCGGCAAAATTGCGGGCCTGGAGGTCTTGCGCATTATCAATGAGCCCACGGCGGCATCCCTGGCTTACGGCCTGGAAAAGGGAGAGGACCAGACCATCCTGGTCTTTGACCTGGGCGGCGGCACCTTTGACGTCTCCATCCTGGACCTGGGGGGCGGGGTCTTTGAAGTAAAGTCCACCAACGGCGTCAACCGCCTGGGCGGCGATGACTTCGACGAAAGAATTGTGGATTACCTGGCAAAAGACTTCAAGAACAAAGAGGGAGTGGATTTACGGAAGGATGCCATGGCCCTGCAGCGTCTCAACGAGGCGGCGGAAAAGGCCAAAGTTGAGCTTTCCAGCGTCACTTCCACCAATATAAACCTGCCCTTCATAACAGCCACCCAGGATGGGCCCAAGCACCTGGATATCAACCTTACCCGGGCCAAGTTTGATGAGCTGACGGGAGATCTGGTGGAGAAGACGGTGAGGCCCACCAAACAGGCCCTGGAAGATGCCGGCCTGAAACCGGAAAACATCGACAAGGTGATCCTGGTAGGAGGGTCCACCCGGATCCCCGCCGTCCAGGAAACCATCAAAAAAATCATGGGGAAGGAGCCCAGCCGGGGTGTGAATCCCGATGAGGTGGTGGCCCTGGGTGCCGCCATTCAGGGCGGGGTCCTTTCCGGGGAAGTCAAGGATGTCCTGCTCCTGGACGTAACGCCCCTGTCCCTGGGGATCGAGACCCTGGGAGGGGTGAATACCAGGCTCATCGAGAAGAACACCACCATTCCCACATCCAGGAAGCAGATCTTTTCCACCGCCGCTGACAACCAGCCCAGTGTGGAGATCCATGTTCTCCAGGGTGAAAGGGCCATGGCTGCCGACAACAAGACCATCGGCCGCTTCATGCTGGACGGTATTCCTCCCGCCCCCCGGGGTGTCCCCCAAATCGAGGTGGCTTTCGATATCGATGCCAACGGCATCGTCAACGTGTCCGCCAAGGATTTGGGGACGGGGAAAGAACAAAAAATTACCATCACCGCCACCAGCGGCCTGAAGGACGAGGAAATAGACGAGATGGTCAAGGATGCGGAGAAGTTCGCCGAGGAAGACGAAAAGCGCAAGAAGCTGGTGGAAGCCAGGAACAGTTCCGACTCTCTCATCTACAGCACGGAGAAGAGCATCAAGGAACTGGGAGACAAGGTGGATGCCGCCAAGAAGGAGGAAATCGAAGGCAGCATCAAAAAGCTCCGGGAGGCGGCCCAGGGCGATGACCTGGAAAAAATCGAGCAGGCTTCCGAGGAGCTGAACAAACACCTCCACGACCTTTCCTCCAAACTTTACGAGCAGGTAAAGCAGCAGCAGGAGCAGCAGCAGCAGGGACAGGAGGCGCCGCCGGAACAGGAAGGTTCCGGTGAAGACGCGGATAACGTGGTGGATGCCGACTATGAAGTGGTGGATGACGAGGAGGAGAAATAGACTACAGGGGAAAGGTTTGAAGGTTCATGCCTAAAAAGGATTACTATGAAGTGCTGGGGCTGGAGCGGAGCGCCAGTCAGGAGGAGATTAAAAAGGCCTACCGGAAGCTGGCCCGCCGCTATCACCCCGACATGAATCCTGGCGATAAAGAATCAGAGAACCGCTTCAAAGAAGTTAAGGAAGCCTATGATGTCCTGGTAGACCCGGAAAAACGGGCCCGCTACGACCAGTTCGGCCACGCGGAGCAGGATTTTGGCGGCTTTGGCAGCGGTTTTGGCGGGGGCGGTTTCCAGCAGCAGGGGTTTGGCGGTTTCGAGGATATTTTCGAGTCCTTTTTCACCGGAGGGGGAGGTTTCTCCCGCCGCCGTTCCGGTGGCCCCCAACGGGGTGCGGATTTGCGCTACGACCTGGAAATTACCCTGGAGGAAGCTGCCTTCGGGCTGGAGACCAAGCTAAGGATTCCCCGCACCGAGAGCTGCGGCACCTGCGACGGCAGCGGCGCCCGGCCGGGGACACGGCCGGAAACCTGCGCTACCTGCGGCGGCAGCGGCCAGCAGCAGGTGGTCCGGAACACCTCTTTCGGCAGGTTTATCAACGTCCAGTCCTGCGAGAACTGCAGGGGGGAGGGGAAAATCATCAAGGAACCCTGCCGCGAATGTTCCGGCAAGGGCATGGTCCACAGGGAGCGGAATCTCGATGTGAAGATTCCTGCCGGCGTGGATACGGGCTCCAAGCTGCGGGTTGCCGGTGAGGGGGAAGCGGGCCGCCGCAAAGGCCCTCCCGGGGACCTTTACGTGATAATCCACGTAAAACGCCACAAGCTCTTCAAGCGGGAGGGAGATGACCTGATTCTGGAATTCCCCATCAGCTTTGCCCAGGCGTCGGTGGGGGCGGAGGTTATGGTTCCCACCATTGACGGGAAAAAAGTCAAGTTCAAGATTCCCGAAGGGACCCAGCCCGGCACCTCCTTCCGCCTGAGAGGCAAGGGCATCCCCCACCTGCGGGGACTGGGCAGGGGGGACCAGCATATAGTGGTCAGGGTACGGGTGCCCGAGAGGTTGAGCGCCAAGCAGCGGCAGGCCCTGAAGGATTTTGCCGCGACCATGGGAGAACAGCTGCCGGACGAAAAGGGTTTCATGGATAAAGTCAAGGATGCTTTCGGCGGAGGAAAATGATGGAGCGCTTTTACGTAAAGCCTGAAGGCTTTGGGCCGGACAGGGTCCGTTTTTCCGCCGGACAGGTAAAATATATTCGTAAAGTGCTGCGTTTACAGGAGGGGGCGGAGGTGGCCGTGACCAACGGTTTGGGTCAGGCCTATCTCTGCCGTCTCCGTTTTTTGTCCCGGGAAGAGGCGGTGGGGTCCCTGGTGTCTCCCCTGAGGGAGGATAACGACCCCGGGCTGAAAGTGGTTCTGTACCAGGGAATCCCCAAGGGGGACAAAATGGACCAGGTGGTGCAAAAAAGCGTGGAGCTGGGGGTTGCGGAAATTGTGCCCCTCATAACCCGGCGCTGCGTGGTGCGCCTGGAAGGAGGAAGAATGGAAGAGCGGCGGCAGCGCTGGCAGAGGATTGCCGCCTCGGCCCTGGAGCAGAGCCGTCGGAATTTCCTGCCCCCGGTCCGGGAACCCCTTTCCCTGGCCTCGGCCCTGCAGGAGGGGCGGGGGGATAGCCCGGGGGGCTGCCCGGGGGGTCCCGGGGGGGGCTCTCTGGCCTTCATGCCCTGGGAGGAGGAGCAGTCCCTGGGCCTTTGGACCTTCCTGGAGGCCAACCCCTTTCCCCGGGAGGTCCGGGTTTTTATCGGCCCCGAGGGAGGCTTCACCCGGGAGGAGGCAGCGGAGGCGGCAGCGGCGGGGGTTGCCCGGGTAACTCTGGGGAAGCGGATTTTGCGTACCGAGACGGCGGGCCCCGCCGTTTTGGCCATGGCCCTGTACCACTACGGGGAGCTGGGGCGGGGGGAGAGGCCATGAAGAAGGCAGCCTTTTATACCCTGGGGTGCAAGGTAAACCAGTACGAGTCGGAAGCTTTAAAGGACCTCTTCCGGCAGGAGGGCTACCGGGTGGTCCCCTTTGCCGAGAAGGCCGATGTCTATGTGATCAATTCCTGCACCGTAACCCATTTGAGCGACGGCAAGTCCCGCCAGGCAGTCCGCCGGGCGGCGCGGCAAAACCCCGAAGCCGTGGTGGCCGTCATCGGCTGCTACCCCCAGGTGGCGCCGGAGGAGGCGGCTGAAATACCCGGGGTGGATATCCTGCTGGGTACCGGAAACCGGAGGGAACTGCCGGCCCTGGTGGAAAAAGCCCGCCGGGGCCATAAGCTCAACCTGGTGCGGGAGAAGGGAGCGGGGGAAGCTTTTGAAGACCTGCCCTGGCCCGGGGAGGCGGGCAGGACCCGGGCCTTTTTAAAGATCCAGGAAGGCTGCCAGGAATACTGCACCTACTGCATCATACCCCATGCCCGGGGGAGCCTGCGGAGCCAGGAACCCGGGGAGGTCCTGAACAGGGTGGCGGCCATCCGGGACAAGGGGTACGGGGAACTGGTGCTGACGGGCACCCACCTGGGGGCCTGGGGCCGGGACCTGGTTCCTCCCCGCACCTTGAGCAGCCTTCTCTATCAAATACAGGAAGAGGGCGCCCCCGGGCGGGTGCGGCTGTCATCTTTGGAGCCGGTAGATGTGGATGAGGGGCTCCTCCGGGCCCTTAAGGACATTCCCCGGATTTGCCGGCATCTTCATATCCCCCTGCAGAGCGGTTCCGACGAAATCCTCCAGGCCATGGCCCGGCCTTACCGGCAGGAGGACTTTCGCCGCCTGGCCGCCGGGCTGCGGGATTTGGACCCCCGGATGGCCTTGTCCACCGATATCATTGTGGGTTTCCCGGGGGAGGAAGACAGGCATTTTCAGGAAACCCTCTCCTTTGTCAGGGAGATGGCCTTCAGCAGGCTCCATGTTTTCAAGTTTTCACCCCGCCGGGGGACAGAGGCGGCAGGTTTACCGGGCCGGGTACCTCCCCGGGTAATGGGGAAACGGGCCGAAATATTGAGGGCCCTGGGGAAGGAACTGGCCCAGGAATACGCAGAAAAGTTTCTTCACACCACCCTGGATGTGCTGCTGGAAAAACCCCTGCCCGGGGGAAATATGGAGGGGTTGACAGAGCACTACCTGCGGGCCCGCCTCAAAGGGGATTCAGCCCTCAAGTCCCGGATGGTTCCCGTTTTCATTACCGGCGCGCGCGAAGGCCTTCTTTATGGCGAGTTGAGAAAGCAGCCCGGTTTGCCCCCCGTAACTTCCCGGGAGTGAGGAGGGGGTGGTTGGGGGAAGAGACTCCCGCCGGGGAATTAAATATCATATTTCCTTCCTCTGCCGCATAAAGATGACTGTAGAAGTTCAGAGGGAGGGGATGATATGGGCAGGGTTTTTGTGGTAGAGGCCAGGAGATTGTTTCCGCTGTTGTTTCTCCTGCTGCTGCTGGTGGGTCTTTCGGTATATGATAATTTTCGGCACCAACCGGCCAGCCCGGTCTTTGAAGCTGCTGAGGAAGACGAACTTACCTTCAGCGTCATCGACCGGGGAAAGATGGAAGACCGTTTTCAGGCCCGGGTTCTCTATGAAAAGGATGATTTTTTGCGGGTAGCTCAGGAGTTTGCCCTGGAACTTCCCGACTATCCCTTTCAACCGGCCCAGGAAGTGGCGGTCTTTGTGGTCAACGGTACCTTGAAAAAGGCCCAGCTGGTCCCGTTGAGGGAAGGAAACCAGCTGAGAATTACCGTTGACAAGGCCCGCAACACCTACGATTTGATCACCCTGGACAGGGGGGCCCTGGAGGCGGCCGGAGAGTGGTACTGGGTCTTTGCCGACGGCAGGGGGAATGTTTTGACCCAGCTGCCGGGGATGCCTTTTATCCATGAAGAAGAGCCGGAAGAAGAGGATGAGGAGACCATGGGGATCACCAAGTAGCGAATTGCTTCAGGGAGACAGAGGCCTTATTTTTCACAGCTTTCCAAGATGTATAGTTTAAGCCCGCCGGGGGAGAGCCTTTGATTTGGCTCTCTTTTTTTACGTTCCGTTGTCTACCCGTTTTCCTCCGGTGTGCCCTGGGATTTCTGCCCTGGGATTTCTTGCATGGGTGGGTGTAAGATGATATAATTGTTTTCAAGTGCACCGAAGGAGGTATGTAAAATGGCGGAGTGCCTGTTTTGCCGCATCATCGCGGGAGATATACCGGCAGAAAAAGTCTATGAGGACGAAGAAATTTTTGCCTTTAAAGATATTGCCCCCAAAGCCCCCCTGCATGTGCTGGTGGTTCCCAAAAAACATATTGCCGGCCTGGAAGAATTGGAGGAAGGGGATGTTCCCCTGATGGGCCGCATCCAGCTGGCCCTGCGGGATATCGCCCGGGACCAGGGGGTGGCGGATTCCGGTTACCGGGTCATCCTGAACTGCGGCCGGGATGCCGGACAGGTTGTCTTCCATATACACTACCACCTGCTGGGCGGCGGCCAGGGGCTAAACCTTGATTGACACAGTTTTCTAAAAAGGATATAATGAATGCAGTAATCACTGCAGCAGCAGCATCAGGTGATAGAGCCCCGGCTTACGAAGCTTTGCAGCGAGGGGAGGGAGACGTTATGGCAGAGATTAAAGTGGGGAAGAACGAAACTCTGGATAGTGCCCTGAAAAGGTTTAAAAAACAGTGTGCCCGCACTGGAGTTTTAAGGGAAGTCAGAAAAAGAGAGCATTATGAAAAACCCAGTGTCAAGCGGAAGAAGAAATCGGAGGCCGCCAGGAAGAAGAAGAGAAGGTTCTATTAGAGAAAAACGAAGCCCGGCTCCCAGCCGGGCTTTTTGCATGTATTTGTCCCTTAAGCCCCGGGGATCAAGCAATTACGCGGGTGAGCCTCATGGGGTGCCCGGAGGCTACTTTTTGATTAGGGTAACCCGGGGAGGGGGGCAGCGGAGGCCTTGGGGGATAGATAGGGAAATACCCTATTTTGCATTAAAAAGACGAGGGGAAACCCCTCTATTATTCATATCTTCTTTATGGGATAATTAATCTTGGAACGATGTATGCTCAAGGTTTTAGTGGCAGTTTTCCCATGGGTCTTTGGGGAGGTGATTGTGAGGATAATCACAATAAGTCAAACTCTACACCATGACGTATGCCGGCCTTTGTTGTGATGGGTAGGAGAAATGACAGCTTCTGCACAATAAACAGGCACAAAGAAACGCTGTCCCCTGCCCCTTTTGTGGGTGAGGTGAGTTTAGGAGGTAAAGTGTTGTACAAACGCAAACTGCAAGACATCATGGAAGATATCAGAATAAGCTGCCGGTTGTACCCGGAGTTTGCCGGCGCAGAACCCCTGGTCAGTTCTCTTTACAGGG
>SLHK01000228.1 GCA_007136165.1 Syntrophomonadaceae bacterium | reverse complement strand
TGCCGGCGGATGAGAACCGTGCCTACCACGGGAATGCCCAACCTCTGAGAGAGGCCCTCCAGGTTTAGAGAAATCCCCGCCTTTTCGGCCTCGTCCAGCATGTTCACCACCAGCAGTACCCGAAACCCTCCCTCCAGAAGCTGCAGGGTCAGGGGTAAGTGCCGGGGAAGGTTCTTCGCATCAACCACGTGGAGAATCAGGGCGCCCCGGGTGGAAAAGAGGAGGCTTTGGGCCGCCCTTTCTTCTTCCGTAATGGGAAGGAAGGAGTACATTCCGGGCGTGTCAATGATTTCCACCGGCCTGCCCTTTATGACGGCCCGTCCCCGGGATATTTCCACCGTGGTGCCGGGGTAGTTGGAGACGACAGCATAGGTATGGGACAACTGATTGAAGAGCAGGCTTTTACCCACATTGGGGCTTCCCACCAGGACTATTTTATCCCGGTTTTTTTGAAATCCCCCCATCATTCCTTAACCACCGGCCTTTCCCCATATTTTTATTAAATGTATGCGGGAACTTCAGGAGCATGACAGGAAGATGGCGGAATATTTGCCCTACCGCAGGGGACAATAGCCTTAGGCAAGGCATTCTGGTGAAAGGAGTTTTTCCTTTTGGGGTACAATTTGATTGCCATGCTGGTGGCCATGCTGGCAGGATTGACCATGGCCCTGCAGGGCTCCCTCAACTCTCTCCTGGGGAAAGTGGTGGGCCTTCTGGAGGCCACTTTTATTGTCCATATCATCGGTACCCTGACGGTAGTGGTGGGGTTGTTTGCCCTGGGGTTGGGAAGGGGTAATCTCCTCAGGCTTCCGGAAGCACCCTGGTACAGCCTGGCGGGAGGAATACTGGGGGTAATAATCGTCTACGGGGTGGTTTTCAGCATACCCAAGCTGGGAATGGCCGTTGCCACCACGGCCATCATCGTGGGTCAGGTATCCACCGCCCTGGCCATTGACCACTTCGGCCTCTTCGGCCTGGAGAAAATACCCTTCTCCTGGGTAAAGGGAGTAGGGCTCCTGCTGTTGGCGGCAGGAGCCCGGCTGATGCTGATGAAGTGACTTGTTTGCGGGGGAAGAAAAAAAGCACCCGAAGGTGCTCTCAAGACTTATTCCTTAAAGGTGCCGCGGCCGCCCCGCTTGGAATCGGTATTCTTCTTTAAGTCCTGCAGGCGCTCATCGCTTTCCTTTAAGAAACGGGCCAATTTGTCTTCAAAAGAAACCGTTACCGTCCTGGGCTTTCCCCGGCGGTAACCCGCTGCTGCCTGTTTTATGGACAGGCCGACTTTCCCCCCGCCGTCCACGGAGAGAACCTTGACCTTAACCCTGTCCTGTTTCTTCAAGTACTCGTTGATGTCTTTGACATAGGTATTGGCCACTTCAGAAATATGAACCAGGCCTGTTTGGCCGTTTGGCAGCTCGACGAATGCTCCAAAGTGGGTAATTCCCGTTACGGTTCCCTCGACGATGCTGCCCACTTCAATTGACATACAAAAAAATGCCTCCTCTTTTAATGTGAACCTAGGATTATTATATATAGGAAGGTATATTTTTGTCAATGACTTATGAATTTAGGATGTGATTTTATGGGTTTACAGGGGCATCCTGGATATAAAAGAGAATTTCCCCCCGTCTGACCATGCCCAACCTTCCCCGGGCCAACTCCTCCAGGTACTCGGGGTCGTGAAGCCTTTCGATCTCCTGGCTTAAAAAGGCATTTTCCTGTTCAATGGCCTCTATTTCCCGGTTCAGGGCCCTCAGATCGTTGTTCAGCTGAATATACCGAAAAAACTGTACCGAGAAGAGAACAAGAAAGTAGAAGATAAACAGGGCCAGGAGGTAAAGGGCCGGCTTTTTCTTCTTAATTTTCTGCACCGGACTCCTCCCCGGATCCTTTATCCCGGGCAGGGAGGTAACCTTCTCTTTTTGCATGACTTTGTTCCTGGGGAGGGGTTTCATGGGTTTTGCCACCTTTTTGGCCGCCCTGGCGGGGCTCCCCTTACCAGGGAATTGAAAAGTTTACATCCGTAAAGAAGTACAGGACAACCATCACTATTATGGCCAACCAGATTACTTTAAAGAGCATTTTACGAATAAAACGTAAAAGCAGGAGGGCCACCAGGATGAGGACAGCGATTTGCAGCCATTCCAATTGGGTATTCCCCCTTCAGCAAATTTTCTCCCGGGGGTACGGTATAGAACATATTTCTCTTTCAGGAAAGAAAATCCTGCTAAGATTTTTTTTTCGAGAAGATATTTACATACTTTTTTGCTCTCTTTAAGGCGCGCCCCCCGGCCCTTTGGAGAGATACCCTGCTTCTCACCAGTTTTTTTTTGATAAAACGCCCCAAAATAAGAAAGGGCCGGAGGGGAATGCTGACAAGGGACACCACAAGAAGCCCAATGGCCCGCAGCCCCTTATGGAGGGCACCAAGCCCTGTCAGGAAAACCCGCAGCAGAAACCGGAAAAGCCTGAGGACAGTGGGGCTGAATAAAAGATAGTAAAGGGTGAGGCCCAGGGTTAGGCCCACAAAAACATAAACCCGCACTTCCCCCCAGTTGGCCAGAAGAAGGCCGGCATAAACCAGCACGGTAACCACCAGGAAAAAAATCAAGTCCCATATGAACACCCAGTGCCGCCGGGGCCGCCTGAAATAGCGGCATGTTCTGTAGAAATCAAAAAGTACCCCCACCGCTGCCCCCAGTGTCAGGGTTATGACAAAATAGTAACCCTGGAGGGCTACAGGTATTTCCTGCATTGGCCCACCCCTTTAAGCTGCAGGCATAAGCCCGGCAAAAGTTCCGGCATCATTTAAAGAGCCTCTCCATAAAGCCTTTTCCCTTGTTTTTACGCCCTTTGTCCTCGGCATAAACCAACTCCATAATGAGGCCCTCCATATAAAGTTCCCCCTTTTCCAGATCCAGGTGCTTGATATAGAGGTTCTCGCCTCTGACGGCCAGGAGGCCCAACTGGGTTTCCATAATGACTTCCTCGTCATCAAAGCTGTCCACATGAGAAACCCCCGTAACTTTCATCTCCTCCCGGTCGTCAATGGAAACATGGTGCCGGTAACCCTGGGGTTTGTGGTTATACCTGTCTTCCATGGTCTCCCCCCCTAAAACTTGTCTTATCCCATAGTATGAAGAAGAACAAAAAAAAATTCCGGGATTGCTCCCGGAAGGGGAAAAAGCTTATGCCCGGCGCCGGCCCGGCTAATCCCACAGCTTCGCCAGTTCCACGTCCCTGTAAAAATAGTCCACAATGTCTTGGGGATCCATCCCCCGCTCTGCCAGGGCCCTGGCCCCCCACTGGCACATACCCACGCCGTGGCCGAACCCGGTGCCTTCCATGACAACTTGCTCTCCTTCGATGTCAATGCTGGACAAGAGGGTGGAGCGCATCTCCGTGGAACCCAGCTCCAAACGCAGTTCTGGTGCATTAACCCGGGTATCGTTGACTTCAAAGAGGACAGCCCTGCCCGACGGCCCTTTTTCCGCAATGGCAACTTCCTCCACCGGCCCCGGATCCGTCCCGGTAATTTCTTGGACAGCCTGCCGCAGGCGGGTGAGGGGGAAAGAAGCCTCCCAGTCCCGCTCTTCTTCCGGAATGATGTCTGTACCGGGGCTTTTGACGATGTGAATGTACTCGGGGTTGCCCCCCTGAAAGTTCAGGCCCTCATCGGCCTCCGCCGTCTGGGTACCCCCGTAAGCATGAAACCAGGCCCGGATAAATTCCCCCCCCCTGACGATGACCAACCCCCTGCTCTCCTCCACGGCAGAGCGGACATTGGCGGTGATTTCCTCCGGGTTGTAAGCCTGAAACTCTTCAATATCGCTGGACGCATGGGCGTTTCTTCCCGGCACCCCTCCAGTTTCGGCAATCTTCTGCAGGGTAAAGGTCCTGGCAATGATGGCCTGGGCCGCCAGGGATTCCACTGGCCAATTGGGGTCCATCTCCGCCGCCACAACACCCTCAATATAATCTTCCATGCTCATATTCTCCACGGAACCCTTTTCGGCAATATATACCCGAAGACTGGGCTCCTCCCCTTCCGGGGCGGCCAGGTCCCCGGGAACCTGGGGCACTTCCGGGTCTTCCGGTTCTAAAATCTCATCCTGCCCGTCCTGGAGAGGGCGGGTTTCCAACCTGCAGCCGACAGCACCCACTGACATACAGAATAGCAGCAGCACCAGGATCAAAGAAAAAACTTGCCTTGTCATTTCTCCCAACCTTCCTGCAATTTTTTTTAGTATGAAACCCAGCCCTAAAAATATTCCCGCAGGAAGGACAAAAAAAAGACCCTTCCAGGGCCTTTTTTGCAGATTTCTACCGGACGCTGTCTTTTAAAGCTTTGCCCGCCTTGAAAACAGGAACCTTTACCGCTGGAATCTGGATTGCCTCACCGGTGGCGGGGTTGCGGCCTTCCCTCTCTTTTCTGGCCCGGACGTCGAAAGTGCCAAAGCCAATGACCTGTACCTTCTCGCCTTTGCTCAATGAATCTTCGATGCTTTCAAAAACGGCACTGACCACTTTTTCCGTGTCTTTTTTTGTCATATCAGCCTTCTCTGCAACTACACCGATAAGTTCGGATTTATTCACCGAAATCCCTCCTATTTTTGTTTATGTACATGCATAAGGTTTCGAGAAAACTTTACCAATTCCTTCTTAAGAGAGTCAGTTTTTATTGATTTTTATTGATTTTTTTGGCTTTTTCCCACCATGTGTCAAGTTCTTCCAGGGTGTATCTGGAAAAATCCCCTCCTCTTTCCTTAATTTGTTCCTCGATATAGGCAAAACGCTGACAAAATTTGTTGTTTGTTCGGGAGAGGGCGACTTCAGGATCTACTCCCAAAAACCTGGCCACATTTACCAGGGCAAAAAAGATATCCCCCATTTCATCCTCTATTTTTTCCAAAACCCCCATTTTATATACTCTTTTTAATTCCTCCAATTCTTCATAAACCTTTTCCAGGGCGCCGTCCACTTTGGGCCAGTCAAACCCCAGGCCCGCCGCTTTTTTCTGCAGCTTAAATGCTTTCAGGAGAGCCGTCATCCCTCTGCCCACATCTTCGAGGCAGGAGCCCCCTTCCACCTCCTCTTCCTTGATTTCTTCCCAGGTCTGCAAGACTTCTTCCGGGGTAGACAGTCTCAGGGGCCCAAAAACGTGAGGGTGCCTCCGGATGATTTTTTCCGTTATGGCCCGGGTTATATCCAGGAAATCAAAATCCCCCTTCTCCCTTCCTATCTGGGCGTAAAAAACCACCTGCAGCAGTAAATCCCCCAACTCTTCCACCACAGCCTCTTCTACGCCGGAATTTACGGCCTCCACCACCTCATAGGCCTCCTCGATCACATAGGGCCGCAGGGAACGATAGTCCTGCTCCCGGTCCCAGGGGCAACCCTTTTCTCCCCGGAGGATTTCCATGACCTCCAGAAGCTTGTCCAGGCCTCCTGGAATCCTGGGAACATAGAGAGATGTCAGGGCATCCATGCCCTGCCTGTCCACTTCAAAGAGGGGAAGCCGGCGGACCGCCTCTCTCCCGGGGATGCCCGCCTGCTGCACCAGGGTTACCGGATGTTCATCGGGGAAAAAGTCCATGAGCTTAAGTTTAACCCTGGAGGCTGCCCTGGGGTTAAATACCTGGTAAATAACCAGGTCATGGAGCGGCAAACTCCTGAGGGATTCAACTTCCAGGGCATCCAAAAAAGTAACGCCCCGGGCGGGGTCCAATCTCAGGGCCGTCAGCACGGCTTCCATAAAACTCCCGCCCCCCCTGACCTCCGTTTCAATGCCTTCCTCACCGGCCATCTCCAGTAAAAGCTGCACCGACCTTTCCGCCGCCAGGGGATGCCCCGGCACGGCATAAACAGCCTGTCCCTCCCGACGGGCTGCTTCCAAAACCTGAGCGGCCATTTCCGAATATATTTTATCATAGCCGGTTTCCCGGGCATAAAGGGCATCGAAGGAATGGAAGGCTATACTCTCCCGCTGCAGATAAGACACGGCGGGATGCTCCGCTGTTCTAAGAAACAGGGGGGCAATGGAGGTCAGAATTTCCACGGCTCCCAGGGTCAGGCCTTCCCTGCCCCCGGGGCCCAGGCCCACCAGGTAAACTTTGCTCATTGTCTCACCTCTTGTCATTTTTTAGTCTTTCATCAGGCCCAGCCTTTCCAGGAAAGAGAGGACCCGGGGGCCGATGCCGGGAATGAGGAGCAGGTCATCCCTGCCCAAAGCCCCCAAAAATAGAAGGGCAAAGGCATAGGAAATCATCCCCGCTCCTATGGCCGTAAAGGTGGCCAGGGCGTTAACCTGGCCCGCTGTAAATGTCCCCATGGCAAAAAGGGAATGGCTGTAAACGTAGGACAGCCTCGCAGCCAGGCCCATGAAAATAACGGCAAAGGCGGGTTTGGCCAGGTGGGAAAAAGTCAGACCCACCCCCGTCAATCTCCAAACCTGATACAAATTTAAGAGGGCTGCCACGAAGAAGCCAATAACTGACGCTGCTGCCGCTCCCATAATATTCAGGGCGGGGACGGCGATGAGAACCCAGTTAAAGACAACCTTGAAGAGGGACCCCACCAGCAGGTTGATGAGGGGAAGCTTTGTCCTGCCCAGGCCCTGGAGGATGCCGGAACAAACCTGGTAAATGGAAATAAAAATAATGGCGAAAGCCAATACGGCCAAAGGCATGCCGGCTTCCCGGTTATTATAGAGGAGGACGGTTATGGGCTCGGCCAGAACAAAGAGGCCCACTGCCGAAGGAAAGCCCAAAAGCACCCCCAGGCGCAGTGCCAGGGAAGCCCGGGAAGCGATGAGATTCCGGTTGTTCAAGGCCAGTGCTTCGGAAATGGCCGGAACCAGGCTTACCGCCAGGGCGATGGTAACGATTTGGGGTATGTGGACCAGGGGGGCGGCCATGCCCGTCAGCTGGCCGTAAAGGGCCATCCTGCGGGCCTCCTCGAAGCCCGCTTCCGCCAGGCGCATGGGAACCACCGTCATATCGATAAGGCCGATGATGGGCATAACCAGGTGGCTTAAGGTTATGGGAATGGAGAGGGAAAATATGTCATAATAGACAGCCATGGTTTTTCTGTATTTATAGCGGGCCTGTTCCTGCATGCGCCGGATAAAATCCTGCCGTTCCCGGGCAAAAAGGAACATAAGGACCATAAGGCCGGCAATGCCGCCGGCCGCCGCTCCGAAAGAAGCCCCGGCGGCGGCCCATTCCAAACGAAAGGGCCCCAGGTAAAAAACCAGCCCCAAGGCCACCGTTACCCGGGCCAGCTGCTCAAAGAGCTGGGACAGGGCCGTGGGGTACATTTTTTGCTGCCCCTGGAAAAAACCCCTGAAGGTAGCCATGATGGTGACAAAAAAGATGGCGGGGGAAATGGCTACAATGGGGTAATAAGCCCGGGCGTCCCTGGCGATGTTTACCGCTATGTATTCGGCACCGAAGACCATGAGGGCGGAGATGATAAGTCCGGTGAAGGATAAAATGTTGAGGGCCAGGATAAAAACCCGGTACGCGCCCCGGTAATCCCCCTGGGTGACATGCTGGGAAATGAGCTTGGAGATGGCAATGGGAATGCCGGCGGTGGACAGGGCCAACAGGGTGCTGTAAACGGGATAGGCCATCTGGTAAAGGCCGATCCCCTCATCGCCAATTATGGCGGCCAGAAGAATCCTGAACCCGGCTCCCACCACCCTGACAAGGATACCGGCAGCCGTTAAAATCAAAGCCCCCTTGACAAAAGACTGTTTGCTCATTATATAATCCCTTCCAATAAAAAAATGCCCGGAGTAATTATATCAGGATAAGGAAAATTAAGCCAGGAAAACCTGGGTTAAAGCCCCTGCCGGCAAAAAAGAAGCAGTAACCCGAGGTTACTGCTTCTAATCCTTCCTCATGCCTGGCGGAACCTACTGTTCCATCTGCTTGGCCAAAAAGCCCGCTGCCGTCTCCACCAGCTTCAATTCCAGGTCTCCCAGCTGCACGTTTTTGTCCCGGGCGCCCATGATAACAGCTCCAATGGGGTCGCCCTCGGAAATAATGGGAGCGATGGCTTCCGCAGCAAACTTTGGCGGCCCTTCATCCTCAGTTTCGCGGTAGTAAGGGTGCTCCGCCGTGTTGTTAATCAGGATGCTCTTTCTGGTTTCCATGACCTTTTCTACTGCCGGGCTCAAAGTCTTATTCAAAAACTCTTTCTTGGGGGCTCCCGATACGGCTATTATGGTATCCCTGTCGGCGATACAGGCGATATGATTCATGGATTCGTGCAGAGAATCGGCATACTCCTGGGCGAAATCTCCCAATTCACCGATGGGGGAATACTTCTTGAGGATAACTTCTCCGTCACGGTCCACAAAAATCTCTAAGGGATCCCCCTCCCTTATTTTAAGAGTCCGCCGTATTTCTTTGGGGATGACCACCCGGCCTAAATCATCGATTCTGCGTACAATACCCGTTGCTTTCACTTTGATTCCCCTCCTTTTTCTGCAAACAACAGCATTTTTAAACCTCTGCTCATAGTATATATCCTAAAGGAGGGTTTTATTCAAAAATTAGGTCCTTTAACCTGCACTAATTAAAAATTCAATTTCTGCCTTCTCCCAAAGCTCATTGAAGTAGTCGTTGATAAGCATCTGTTCCTTATCCAGGCGCAGGCTCTCCTTTTCCTCTTCAAAGTCCTTGTAGTAGCTGTCTATGCGGTCTTCCACCATTATAATGTGCCAGCCAAACTGGCTCTCCACCAGCTGGCTGATTTCCCCTTCCTGCAGGGCGAAGGCTGCCTCTCGAAAATCCGCATCCCAACCCGGGTCGTCTTCATGAATTCTCCCCAGCTCCCCCTGGCTGTTGGTGCCTGACGGGCAAGTGGAAAGTTCTTCGGCCAGCAGGCCAAATTCTTCCCCCCGGTTCAGCCTTTCCAGCGCTTCCAGGCCCTCTTCTTCCGTTTCCAGGAGAATGTGGTGGGCCACCAGGGACCCGGAAACCAGGAGCAGGTCATATTCATCGGCGTATTCCCGTACATCTTCATCTGTCAGGTTTTCCAGCAAATTGTCAAATAAAATGTTGGCCGCCACCTCACCGTAGAGGAGCCCTTTAATAACCTCTGCTTCCAGATTCAAGTCCTGCAAGCGCTGGTCCAACATCTCCTCGCCCTGGTAGAGTTCCGCCACCAGCTGACTGCGGAAGGTTTCATATACTTCCTCCATTTCCGCCGGGTCAACTTCCAATTCCAGCCTTTCCATTTCGTTGGCAATCAAGGCATTGTCCACCAGCATCCTGAGAAAAGTATCTTCAAAGTACTCTGTAAAGTCTTCATCTTCAAGCATGGCATCCACATCGGGAGTTACCAGCCTTACCATCTTTAAAACATCGTCCAGCTGACTCCGGGTTATATCTTCGCCGTCCACCTTGACCAAAACTTCGTCCTCCCGGCTGCCGCACCCGGTCACCAGCAGTGCCGCCAGCGCCAGGCCTGCTGCCAGCAGGATGATTTTCCTCCAGTTCCTGCTCATAAAATTCTCCCCACCCCTTTCTGACATAAACTCATTATAGCCCAGTATATACTAGTTAGCAAGGACTTTTATATCACCTAATAATTCCAGAAGAAAGGTGAGGAAGGCTCCTTCCTTCATCCCCCGGCGCACCACTTTAAAGACAATTCCCCTGCCAAAGGAAACGCGAATCCGGCCGTCGGAGGCCCGGGCCAGCTTCCAGAGCCGGTCGCTGTCAAAGCGCCGCTGCGCTGCAAAGGCCAACCGGACCGTACCCCCTTCCTCGCTGAGGGACTCCATGCCGACTTCCAGAGCCAGCTGTTTGAG
>SLHK01000014.1 GCA_007136165.1 Syntrophomonadaceae bacterium | reverse complement strand
TACCTGGAAAAGGAATTGGCCCAATTTAAAAAGAATATCGCCCTGCAGAACAGCCTGGATATCCCATCCCGCCTGATTTCCCCGGCGGAGGCCAAAGAGATCGTGCCCCATCTAAGCACGGACCGGCTCCTGGGGGCCACCTACTGCCCCACCGACGGCCACGCCAACCCTTTCCACACCACCCAGGCCTACGCCAAAGCGGCTGAGCGGTTGGGTGCTACCATCTACACATATACGGAAGTCCTGAGTATTGACAGAGAAGGAGACCGGGTTAGGAGAGTTCGGACGAATAAAGGGAATATCGACTGCGACATCGTGGTCAATGCTGCCGGCGGTCACGCCGCCTTAATCGGGGATATGGTGGGAATTGAGCTCCCCATCGAGCCCGAGCGTCATCAAGCCATGGTCAGCGAACCCGTCAACAACTTTCAAAACCCCATGGTTATTTCCCTGTACCACCACCTGTATATCCAGCAGGCCCCCCACGGCCCTTTCATCATGGGCCAGGGAGACCCCAACGAACCCAAAAGCTTCAACATCGAATCCAGCTGGCAGTTTGCCCTGGAAGTGTCGAAAAAAGTGGCGGAAATACTGCCCCCCTTAAAAGATTTGAAAATTGTGCGCCAGTGGGCGGGCCTCTACGAAATGAGTCCCGATGCGCAGCCGATACTGGGGGAGTCGCGGGAAGTCCGGGGGTTTTTCACAGCTGCCGGCTTCAGCGGCCACGGGTTTATGATTGCCCCCTATACAGCCAGGCTCATGGCCCAGGCCATTTTGGGGGAAGAGCCGGAGATGCCCATTGATATGCTGAATTATGACCGTTTCGCCAGGGGCCGGTTGATTTTGGAGCCGGCAGTGGTTTAGACCGGAAAACTCCATCAGGGCCACTCCTGGCACCAGGTACTCAGAAAGGGGAAAGCAGCCCGTATATCCCTGGAAATGGGGCTTGAAAAACTTTTCCGGGGCTGATAACATTTAAAGCGGAGGTGAGAAACCGGTGAAGATTGTGGGTAAAAATGAGAGTGAATGTATCCTGTGCGGCACCTGTGAATCCATCTGTTCCGAACACTATTTCAAGGAAGACAACCGGGAAAAGTCAAGGATCCAGGTTTCGGAAATTGACGAGGATCCGGGCGTTGACATCAATGTTTGCAACCAGTGCGGCGATTGCATTGACGCTTGTCCAGTGCTGGCCCTCAGCCGCGCCAAGAGCGGTATCGTTATCCTCAACAGAAAGAAATGCATTTCCTGCTTCAACTGCGTGGGGGCTTGCCCCACCGACTCCATGTTCTTCAGGGAAGACGAGGATAACCCTTACAAATGCATCGCCTGTGCCCGCTGCACCAAGGAGTGCCCCACGGAAGCCATCTTCATGGAAGAAGCAGAATTATAAAAGGAGGGTAGAATATGACATTATCTGTTGAAAACGTGAGAACATCACGAAAAGTGCTGGCTGAAATGGAATATACCCCGGCCGGTATTGATAAAGGTTACTCAGGAAAATCCCTGTATGTGAACCTGTCGGAGGGTAAGATCGAGCCCAAAACAGTGACCCGGGAAATGAAGGACATTTTCACCGGGGGGAAGGGGTTTGGCCTCTGGTATCTGTGGCAGGCCGTCACTCCCAAAACAAAATGGAATGACCCCGAAAATGAAATCGTAATTTCCGCCGGCCCCATCGGAGGTATCACCCAGTACCCCGGTTCCGGTAAATCCCTGGTGGTTACCCTGTCCCCCACCACCAACTCTATCATGGACAGCAACGTGGGCGGATATTTTGGCCCCTACTTGAAGTTTTCCGGCTGGGATGCCCTGGAGCTCCAGGGGAAATCCGCTAAAGACGTGGTCCTCTATATCGACGGGGACACCGGCAAGGTAACCCTGGAAGAGATTGAATTGGAAACGGGTGCCAGCCACCTGGTCAGCGAAATCCTGACGGAAGCCTTTGCCGAGTCGGAAGAGGATAAGAAGCATATCTCTGTGGTCTCCACCGGCAGCGGTGCTGACAACACCCTGATAGGCCTGCTGAACTTCTCCTGGTACGACCCCCGCCGCAAAGCGGTGCGGATGAAGCAGGCCGGCCGGGGCGGTATCGGTACCGTCTTCCGGGACAAGAAACTCAAAGCCCTGGTAGTCCGCTTTTCCGGGCTGACGGGTAAAAACAATAACCCCGTGGACTTTGGCAAGATCCAAAAGGCCGGGGTAAAAATCCACAAAGAAATCAACAATTTCGACGATGTTCAGTGCCGTATGCGCCAGGCAGGGACGGCCAACCTCATGACCACCATGAACGACTACGACCTGCTGCCGGTGATGAACTTCCAGTACGGCTCCCACCCCGAGGGGAAAAAGATTTCCACGGAAGTTTTCATCAGCAAGTTTACCCAAAACATCTACGATGGCTGCTGGTACGGCTGTTCCATGTCCTGCTGCAAGGCGGTAGACGACTTTGAACTGAAAACCGGGCCCTTTAAAGGCGAAAAAGTAGTGGTGGACGGCCCCGAGTATGAAAACGCCGCCGCCCTGGGCTCCAACTGGGGCATCTTCGACCCCGACTTCATCATCGAAGCCAATTTCTACTGCGACACCTACGGCATCGATACCATTTCCACGGGGACCATGATGGCCTTCATCATGGAATGCTACGAGAACGGGATTATCGACAAAGAAATCACCGGCGGCCTGGAGCTCAATTTCGGCAACCAGGAAGCAGCCATGGAACTGCTGCACCAGATGGGGCAGGGCAGAGGGTTCGGCAAGATAGCCGGCCTGGCCATCCGCCGCATGAAGGAGTTCTTCGTCAAGGAATACGGTGCCGACCCGGACTTCCTGCAGGACATCGGCATGGAAGCCAAGGGCCTGGAGTACTCCGAGTACCTGAGCAAGGAATCCCTGGCCCAGCAGGGCGGGTTCGGCCTGGCCAACAAAGGCCCCCAGCACGACGAGGCCTGGCTCATCTTCATGGACATGGTGAACAACCAGATCCCCACTTTCGAAGACAAGGCGGAAGCCCTCCACTATTTCCCCATGTTCAGGACCTGGTTCGGCCTCCAGGGGCTGTGCAAGCTGCCCTGGAACGACATTGAACCGGAAGGGAACAAACAGCTGGAGGAAGCCAACAAGGTGCCGGAACACGTCCAAAACTATGTGGACATCTTCAACGGCGTAACGGGCAAAAATATCGATAAGGAAGAACTCATCCGCCAGTCGGAAAGGGTCTACAACTTCCAGCGGGTCTTCAACCTGCGCATGGGCTTTGGCAAGCGGGAGCACGATAAGGTACCCTACCGTTCCCAGGGTCCCGTGACGGTGAAAGAATATGAGTCCCGGGCGGAGCGCTATGACGGCCAGCTCAAGGAATTGGGCTATGACCCCGAGAGTATGAGCACGGAAGAAAAAGTCAAAGTCATGCGCCAGCACCGGGAAGAAATGTATGAAAAACTCAT
The DNA here is from genome assembly GCA_007136165.1 of Syntrophomonadaceae bacterium. Taxonomy (GTDB): domain Bacteria; phylum Bacillota; class Dethiobacteria; order PWVN01; family PWVN01; genus PWVN01. Next base: position 6,527 of record SLHK01000014.1, on the reverse strand, counting down.
GGATGCCGTGTACCTGCGCCGGGGCTGGACCAATGACGGCGTGCCCAAACTGGAAACCCTGAAGGCTTTGGGCATCGACTTCCCCGAAGTGGTGGAAGTAGTTAAGAATCACCTGTAAGGAGAAGGCCGGTCTTCTGCCGACGGGTTCAGATAGCGGAGGGCAAATGAAGCCTCTGGAAATACCTTAGAGAAGGGAGGCCTTCCATGATTCTGGTCAACGGTAAAGAAGTGGAATACGAAGAAGGGATGACCGTTAAAAGGCTCCTGGAAAAGATGAACTATACCTTTCCCATGATCATTGTCCGGGTCGATGGGAAACTGGTCAACAAGGAGGACTGGGATACCTTTAAAATACCCCGGGGAGCAAAGGTTCAGGCCCTCCACCAGATAGCGGGCGGTTAGAAAAAGGCCCCGGCACCCCAGGGTGCCGGGGCTCATCTTTCAGGTTGGATTCGCAGCTAAATTGGGGAAAGGAAGTTGCTTATGCAAAAAAGAATTATTGTGGCAGATTCCCACACCATGGGGGAACCCACCCGGGTGGTCATCGGCGGCCTCCCCCACATTCCCGGCAAGGATATGGTGGAAAAGCGGATGTACCTGGACGAACATTTGGACGACGTGCGAACAGGCATCATGTTCGAGCCCAGGGGCCACAACGACATGTTCGGTTCCATCATCACCGCTCCCACCCATCCGGAGGCCCACCTGGGCATCATTTTCATGGACGGGGGCGGCTATTTGAACATGTGCGGTCACGGCACCATCGGGGCCGTAACCGTGGCCCTGGAGTTGGGGATAATTAAAGCGGAAGGCCCGGAAATGGAAGTGGTTCTGGAATCGCCGGCCGGGCTGGTGCGCTGCCGGGCTGTGCTGGAGGGGGATAAGGTAACGGGTGTTTCCTTTGCCAATGTTCCCGCCTTCCTTTACCGGCAGGATGCTTCCGTATCCCTGCCCCGGAGAATAGTGAAAGAAAACTTGCCGGATTACACCCCGGCGGGAGCGGGGGATACGGTGGAAATCAATCTGGACATCGCCTTTGGCGGGAACTTTTTCGCCATTGTGCCCGCCGAAGCTTACGGCATCTCCTTGAGCCCGGACAACGCCTCCCGCCTCATCAACCTGGGCATGAGCATCAAGGATGCCGTCAACCAACAGCTGGAAGTGGGGCATCCGGAGTTGGCCCATATTAACACTGTTGACCTGGTGGAATTTTCCCGGAAGACGGGCGAAGGGGATAATGCCTATAAAAATGTGGTGATTTTCGGGCTGGGCTCCCTGGACCGCTCCCCCTGCGGTACGGGAACCTGCGCCAAAATGGCCAGCCTCCACCAGCGGGGCAAACTGGCGGTGGGAGAGACCTTCATCCACGACAGCATCCTGGATACGCGTTTTTACGGAAAAATTCTCTCCACCACCAAAGTCAAAGACATCCCTGCCGTCATCCCCGAGATCACCGGCGCCGCCTATATCACCGGCATCAACGAGCTCATCCTGGACGACCGGGACCCCCTGAACAAAGGCTTCCGCCTCAAATAAATAGAAGTAGTTTGAAGAGGCACCCCTGGGATTGGGGTGCCTCTTTTTGTTGGTTGTATTTTGTTGTTGTTTGCTTTAGGCCTGCAGGAAGGACTGTCCGTCAGCCTTAAGGTCCACTCCCAGGACTTCCTGGATCTCCGCCAGGATTTCCTCGGGAGAGTTGGCAGCCAGAGGCTTGCCCAGGGCTGCCGCCAGGTCTCTTAAGATCTCCCAGTTTTCCTTCCCTCCTACCGGGGCAAAGGCAGGCATAAGGCTCTGCAGCCGTCCTTCGCAGTTGACCACGGTGCCCTTAGTCTCGGCAAAGGTGGCTCCGGGCAGGACCACATCGGCCTGGCTCAGGTCATCCTCCCAGGTGGTGGCCACCACCACGGTGAAGACTCCCTCGCCGAAGAACTCCTTATCCAGGGCCAGGTCATCGCCCAGGATCAGGACGCCGCCGAAGCCGCCGTTTTGGCATCCCGGGAAGAGGTCATAGATGGACTTGCCCTCTCCTTCGGCAGCCTTGCCGCCCGCCAGCAGGTAGGGGCTAACCCCCATATCCAGCTGGCCCCGGGTATTCCCACCCAGGTAAAGGGGAAGGATTCCCTGGCCTTGCCCGATCTTACCGGCCAGCTTAACCATTTCTTCCAGGATCTGAAGCTCGGCAGCTTCCATGGTCTCTCCATCCACTATGATCACAGGTTTTTCCGCTTCCACAAACATGCGGGCCAGGTCAATGACCAGAGACGGATTCACCCGGATTGCCTCCGGCAGTTTTTCCAGGGCTTCTTTTTGCTCCTTCTCCGTCAGGGGCAGCTCCTGCCCGGGCTTGGCCGCATAGGTGAGGAAACCTTTGAGAAGATCCAGGGTGCCGCCGGGGTTGACGGGTACCACCATAGAGGCGGCCCTGTCCATGCGGGTGGCTTCTTCACTCATGAAGACCAGCCTGGCTTTCTTATCCAGGGCTTTTCTCACTTTCTGGGCCACAATGGGGAAGTCTTCGGGCAGGTCCGCGTTAACCACCAGGATGAAGTCGCTGGCTGCCACTTCCTCGTAGCTGGGGGCGCTTCCCTGGGGGACCATCCCTTCAAAAACCGGCCGGGTGCTGTCTACATTGGGCGTACCCAAGACTTCCCGGGCCAGTTTCTGGGCCAGATAGTTTTCTTCATTGCTGTATTCGGGAGAAACCAGGACCGCCAGATTGGCAGCACCTTTCTCCTGTTTCACCTTCATGAACCCTTCAGCTGCTGCCTTCAGGGCATCCTCCCAGCTCTTCTCCACCAGCCGGCCCCCTTCTTTTACCAGGGGCTTCTGCAGGCGTTCGGGGCTGTTGACAAAGCCGAATTCATAGGCTCCCTTCACACACAGGTTGCCGTCATTGACATCCTGCCTTAAGGGTGACGTGGCCCGGACGATTTTATCCCCCACCACGTGGAGTTCCAGCACACAGCCGATACCGCACTGGACGCAGGTGGTGGTAACCACTTTTTCATCCTTCCAGGGGCCCGGCTTCTCAAAGGGCAGCTTGGAACTCAGGGCTCCCGTGGGGCAGGCGGAAATGCACTGGCTGCAGGATTCACAGGAAGTCTCCGCTAATGGCATCTCCAGGGTGGGTCCCACAAAGGTGTCAAATCCCCGGTTTACCAGCCCCAGAGCGTTGGCCCCCTGGACTTCCTGACAGATGCGCACACAGTTGGCGCACAGGACGCACTTGTTGCGGTCATGCTGCACATAAGGATGGTCGGTACTGATGGGGTAGCGTTTCTTGCTGACCCCCAGCCTCTCGGTAGAGATGCCGAACTCAGTGGCCAGTTCCCTCAAGGTGCAGTCAAAGACATCCTGGCAGCCGCAGGAGAGGCAGCGCTTGGTTTCCTTCAGGGCGTCTTCCTCTTTAAGCCCCTCGTTGTACTCCTCAAAGCTCTGCTTCCGCTTCTCCGGAGCCATATGATGCACATGAAGGCGTTCGATTTTTTCCTCATCTTCATAGTCGGCGGGATCGATTTCTTCCGGCTTGCCCATGGTAATGTTAAAGCTCTCGGGCTCCGGTTTCACTTCCACGCCCCGCACGTACAGGTCCATGGCCCGGGCGGCCCGGCGGGCGGCGCCCACGGCTTCCACCACGGTGGCGGCTCCCGTAACGGCATCGCCGGCGGCAAAGACTCCGTCCTGCGGGGTACATCCCGTTTCCGTGCAGCCTGCCAGGGTCTTGCCGGAGAGTTCCAGGCCGCAAGTGCAGGCATTCTCCTGATCCAACCCCTGGCCGATGGCCATGATGACGTTGTCCACTTCCAGGTGGAACTCGGAACCGGCTACAGGCACGGGACGGCGGCGGCCGGACTCATCGGGTTCGCCCAGTTCCATCTGGATGCATTCCACGCCTGACAATTTATCCTCGACACACAAGTTGACAGGATTGGTGAGAAACTTGAAAATTACTCCTTCTTCCTCCGCCTCCACGATTTCCACCGGGTTGGCGGGCATCTCGTCGCGGCTGCGGCGGTAGACCACCGTCACCTCTTCCACTCCCATGCGCAGGGAGGTTCGGGCTGCGTCCATGGCGGTGTTGCCTCCGCCCACCACGGCTACCCTTTTGCCCAGCTTGGGAGGACGGCCTTCCACCACGCTGCGGAGAAAGTCTATCCCTTTCAAGACACCGGGGGTGTCATCTTCTTTATCCATTCCCATACCCTGGGCCGACTGGCAGCCCAGCCCCATGAAAACGGCATCATATTCATCCTTCAGTTCATCCAGGGTGAAATCCCTGCCCAGGACCTGCCCCAGCTTGACCTCCTTACACAGGCCGGTAATGAGGTTTACTTCCCGGTCCAGAAGGGCCTTGGGCAGCCGGTACTCGGGAATTCCGTAGCGAAGCATTCCGCCCAGTTCCGGGCCGGCGTCGTAAAGGGTCACCTGGTGCCCTTCCAGGCCCAGGTAGTAAGCGGCAGTCAGGCCGGCGGGGCCTCCCCCCACCACGGCCATCTTGTAGCCCGTATCCTCTTTGGCCCGGGGCTTGTAGGAGTTGATGGCGTCCAGGTCAAAATCACCGGCGAACCGCTTCAGGTCGCAGATGTTCACAGGGTCATCCACCACGTTGCGGCGGCATTCATCTTCGCAGAAACGGGGGCAAACCCGTCCGCAGATGGAAGGCAGGGGCATCTTTTCCTTGATCAAATCCGCTGCCTTCTTGTACTCGCCGCTGTCGATAAAGGCGATATAGCCTTGAATGTCGATATGGGCGGGGCAGGCCAGCTGGCAGGGGGCCACACAATCCCCGCAGTGCTCCGTCATCAGGAGTTCCAGGGCCATTTTCCGCAGTGCCGTCAAGACCTCGCTGTTGGTAACCACCTTCATACCTTCGGTAACCACCGTGGCACAGGCCGGTACCGGGCCCCGGGGGCCGCCGGTATCCACAAAACACATGCGGCAGGAGCCGAAAGGTTTAATCCGGGGATCATAACAAAGGTGGGGTACTTCCACGCCGTTGGCCAGGGCTACTTCCAACAAGTTGCTTCCTGCCTCGGCAAAGACTTCTTTTCCGTCTAATACAATACCTACTTTAGGCATATTCCCTCCCCCAATTCATTTCCCTTGCAGGGAAAAAATAGTTGCTTCTCATATAACTGCACCCTCTATACCTTAACCCGCGGCTCTGATTTCACATGAATAGCCTCGAACCGGCAGGAATTTATGCAGAGACCGCAGCGGACACATTTACTGTCGTCGATAACATAGGGCTCTTTCCTCTGGCCGCTTATGGCGTCGGTGGGGCACTGCTTGGCACAGAGAGAGCAACCGGTACAGGCCTCCGGATCGATTAGATACTCGATAAGGGCCTTGCACTTCTTGGCCGGGCAGTACTTCTCCTTAACGTGGGCGTCATACTCGTCCCGGAAATACCGGATGGTGGTCAGAACCGGGTTGGGGGCCGTCTGCCCCAGGGCGCACAGGGAACCCATCTTGATTTTCTGGGCCAAATCATCCAGGATGGCGATGTCCTCTTCCCGGCCTTCACCGTCGCAGATGCGCTCCAGAATCTTGTGCATCTGGTTCATGCCGGCGCGGCAGAAGGTGCACTTGCCGCAGGATTCTTCCTTGGTAAAGTCCAGGAAGTACTTGGCCACGTCCACCATGCAGGTTTCCTCATCCATGACCAAAAGGCCGCCGGAACCCATAATGGCTCCTATTTTTTGCAGAGATTCATAGTCCATGGGGGTATCACCCAGGAAAGCGGGAATGCAGCCGCCGGAGGGGCCGCCCGTCTGGACCGCCTTGAAGGGCTTGCCGGTGGAGATACCTCCCCCCACTTCAAAGACGATCTCGTTGATGGTGGTGCCCATGGGGATCTCAACCAAACCGCCCCGTTTAATCTTACCGGCCAGGGCGAAAACCTTGGTCCCCTTGCTCTTCTCCGTCCCCCACACGTTGTAGGCGGAAGCGCCCTGGTGCAGGATCCGGGGAACATTGGCAAAGGTCTCCACATTGTTGATGGAGGTGGGTAAGCCAAAAAGGCCTTTCTGGGCGGGGAAAGGCGGTCGGAAACGGGGCATACCCCGTTTGCCCTCGATGGACATGAGGAGGGCTGTCTCTTCGCCGCAGACGAAGGCGCCGGCCCCTTCCCGGATGGTGATATCAAAGTTGAAATCGCTGCCCAGAATATTGCGGCCCAGAAAACCCCGCTCTTTAGCCTGCTGGATGCCAATTTTCAGGCGGCGAATGGCCAGGGGGTATTCCGCCCGGATATAAACATAGCCGGTGTCGGCGCCGATGGCATAACCGGCAATCAGCATGCCTTCCAGCACACTGTGAACATCGCCTTCCAGGATGCTCCGGTCCATAAAAGCCCCGGGGTCTCCCTCATCGGCGTTGCAGACGATATATTTTTGCTCGCCGGGAGCCTGGCGGGTAAACATCCACTTCATGCCGGCCGGGAATCCCGCACCGCCGCGGCCTCTTAAACCGGAAAGTTTAACCTCTTCTATAACTTCATCCGGGGTCATGGAAGTGATGGCTTT
>SLHK01000101.1 GCA_007136165.1 Syntrophomonadaceae bacterium | reverse complement strand
CTGGCCCTGCCGGTAAAATCCGGTGATAATGTGGTGGGAGTCGTTTATTTTACCGGGTCCCTGGAGGGGATTGACGCCACCATCAGCCAGGTGCAGCTTATCTTCATGACGGGTACCGCCATCGCCCTCCTGATTACGGTTGTTTTGGGTTTTATCCTGGCCCGTACCATATCCCGGCCCATCCAGGAGGTCACTTCCCGGGCTGCCAGAATGGCGGCAGGGGACTTCAACCAGTTGATTGAGGTCCGCTCGGAGGATGAAATAGGCCGGTTGGGCAGCATGTTTAACCACCTGACCCTTAAATTGAAAGAAACCCTGGGAGAGATGTCTGCCGAGAAGAGCAAGGTGGAATCAATTTTGAACTACATGACGGAGGGTGTTGTGGCCGTCAATGAGAAAGGGGCCATCATTCACTTAAACCCCGCGGCCCAGGAGATGCTGGGAGACGATTTTCTGCGCCTCTTTCCCCGGCGGCAGCTTTTGGGGTTGTTAAAGAGCGACGCCCAGGAAACCCGGGAAATAACCCTGGACGGCCCCCCCAGCCGGGTTATCAAGGCCCATCTGGCCCCCTTCAGGACGCCGGAGGGGGACCTGAGGGGTGTCCTGGCCGTTCTCCAGGATGTGACCAAGGAGGAAGAGCTCAACAGAATTCAACAGGAATTTGTGGCCAACGTATCCCACGAGCTCAAAACCCCCCTTACCACTGTCAAGAGTTATGTAGAGACCCTGCTGAACGGGGCCATGGAGGACCCGGGGATACGCAAAAACTTTCTTAAAGTCGTGGAAGGCGAGACAGAACGGATGGTGCGGCTGGTCAAGGACCTGCTGGTTCTTTCCCGGTTGGATTACCGGCAGCTAACCTGGGAGCTGCGGGAAGAAGACCTGGGGGGGCTTCTGCAGGAAACAGCCCGGGAATTTGTTTTTCGCAACCCCCTTCCGGCGCCCTTTCTGATCACTCAGGTCCAGCCCCTTTGCCCTCTGACCTTTGACCGGGACAAGGTTAAACAGATCCTCATAAACATCCTGGGCAACGCTTACAAGTTTACTCCCGCCGGCGGCCGCATAGTTCTCGCCGCCCGGGACGGAGAGGATGCGGTGACCGTATCTGTGCAGGACAGCGGGCCGGGCATACCCCCCGGTGATTTGCCCCGGGTTTTTGAGCGGTTTTACCGGGTGGACAAGACCCGTTCCCGGAAGCTGGGCGGAACGGGTCTGGGCCTGGCCATTGCCCGCCAGCTGGTGGAAGCCCATGGCGGCAGAATCTGGGTGGAAAGTACGCCGGGAAAAGGGACGACAGTTTTCTTTACCCTTCCCCGGGATACCGGATCTGAAAGGGATGAGGCTTTGTGAAAGAAAAAATAAAAAGCGCCGCCCTGGGGCTCCTGGTCCTGACCAGCCTGGCTTTGACTTATATCCTTTGGTACGGCTCCCCCTCTCACGAGTTCAGCCAACCAATTGCTTCTGAAATGATACATTTCAGCAGTTCCCGTTCCCTCACAGACCTGATAACACCGGACCGGGTTGTCTTTTACCCCGGAGATGATGTCCATCACGTCTTCAGGCCGGGGCAAGAGCTTTTTCAAGTAGGGGTAACCCTTTTCAAAAGCTCCCTGCAGGAGACTGTTCACGTGGAGCCTGCCGACGCAGAAACTGACATAAACCCGGAAAGAGCCGGTATCCGGCTGGATTTTCCTTACCCGTACCCCCTGGAAGGACAGGGAGGGCAGGAAGATTCCTTTTTCGAGATCACTCAGTTTTTTCTGCCCCTGGAAGGGAATGAAGCCTGGTTCATAACGTCCAAGGGGGACTATTTTCTCCTTAGACTGGGCAGAGTCAGGCATGAACTCCTGCGGCGTTTTTCCAATGCGGAGGAACTGCCGCCCTATCGCCTTGCCGATGCGGAAGACTTGCCCCCCGAGATAGCAGTTGATTTCGTCAGGGATATCTATCTGCCCCTGGAGAAACTGAGCCTGCCGGTGCAGCAGTGGGAGCAGGAGCGTTTTGACCTGGACCGCCTTTTAAAAGTCTTTTTTATCGATATGTCTCTGGTACGCCGGATTGAAGAAAAAGATGGCGCTGTTATTTATACCGACGGGCAGGAAGGTGTCCGCATATACCCCGACGGGGCTGTGGAGCACACTACCGCCGGCAGCAAGGAAGGGATCCTCTCGGGGGATCAGGCCCTGTCCCTGGCAGGCGAAATTATAGCTTTATACGGGGGTTGGGCACCCGGTGTTTACCTCTGGGCACCGCCGGGCTCCGAGCCCGTTAAGGACCGGCAGCAGCTCTTTTTTGTCCCTTATGCCGGCGGCAGCCCCCTGGTATCCTCCGAAGGGGGGATCTCTCTTACCGTCTCCAAGAGGGGGGCTCAGTCCTACTTTCGCAACCTGATGGTGCCTGCAGACGAACCTCTGGGTGTGATGACCATCGTTTCTGGCCCGGCAGCCTTTGAACTGGCCCTGGAGTATGCCCATGAGGAGTGGGGTGGAGAGGAAAAACTGCCTGTTCACGGATTCTACCTGGGCTATTACCTGCGGGACCCCCTTTCAGAGCTAAAGCAGGTTGTGGCCGCCTGGTTCCTGGAGGTAGAAGGGCTTGGCCTGGCTGTGATTAACGCAGCCAACGGGCTCCCTGTGACGGTTTTGCGTTATTAAGGAGGGGAAAGACGGTGGATTTAACCCGGGCGAAAACCGCATTAATTTTGGCCTTTCTCGTTCTAAATATGTACCTGGGGTACCAGCTCTGGTATAGCTCCGATCATTATATATCTCCTTTGACGGTGACCACCGGGGAGGTGGAGCAAATTTTGGCCCAGGTGGAAGAATACAACTATGACCTGATTGTCCCCCTGCCCCGGCAAAGTTTCACCATGAGCCTGCTGTCGGTTCAGGCCAAAGACCTGGATGAAGAAGGGCTGGTGGACAGCCTTTTTCCCGAAGAGCCCCCCCTCAAGCATGTGCAGGGTCAGGAGACCATTTACAGCCTTAATGATAAGACCCTGATATTTCCCGGAAGAGGCAGGGCCGTTTACCGGAAACAGCCCCTGGCGGAGCCCGAAAGCCGGGATGCCCAGGACCTGCAGCATCGGGGGGAAGAGTTTCTGCAGGGTAAAGGCCTTCTGCCCGACGATGCTGTTTTTGGCGGAATCTATCCCGGGGCCGGGGGTATGAAAAGAGTGGTTTTTTACCAGTCTTATGAGGGGATTTCCCTGTATACTTCATTTATTGACCTCCAGTTCCAAGAAGACCAGGTAATGGGGTTTGACCTCTACTGGCTGGAGCCCTTGGAATTCAGCGGCGAGAACCGTCATGTGCTGCCTGCCACCCAGGCTCTGCTCCGTTTTCTGGAGGTTGTGGGGCCGGCCCCCTCCTCCGAGGAGATTGTGGACCTGTCCCTGGGGTATTTCAGCCGGGACTACGACGCCCAGAAATGGGATGTGGTCCCTGTGTGGCGGATTGCCTCCCGGTCGGGGTCCGTCGTCTACATTAATGCCTTTAGCGGTGAAGAGGAAGAAAGCTAATATATTAAACTTTTATTAAATTTTTTCTAACAAAAAGGATATTTAATTCCCGGCAGCGAATATAGCACGATACAATTTATAGTCAACATAATACCGCCCAAAAGGAGGACTAATCAACGTTGGAAAAGCTGATCGTCAGGGGACCGGCTGTACTAAAGGGAGAGATCCGCATTAACGGCGCTAAAAATTCTGCTCTGCCAATTATTCCCGCCGCTATTCTGGCAGACTCGCCCATAACCCTGGAGAATATCCCCGGAATCGAGGATATCAAGATGCAGATAAAAATAATTGAATCCATGGGGGCCCGGGTGGCCTGGATCGGTGGGAACAGCATCCGGATTGACCCATCGGGCATCAAACCCGTAACCCCCCCCTATGAACTGGTAAAAAAGCTGCGGGCCTCATATTACTTGCTGGGGGTTATGCTGGCCCGCTTCGGCCGGGGCAAGGTGCCTGTGCCGGGAGGCTGCGACCTGGGCCCCCGTCCCATAGATCAACATATTAAAGGTTTATCCAGCCTGGGAGCCGACATCCGGCAAAATCACGGTGTTGTGGAAATGCGGGCCAAACTGGCCGGCAATAAGGTCTACCTGGATGTGGTCAGCGTGGGTGCCACAATTAATATTATGCTGGCAGCTGTCCTGGCCCCCGGCAGGACTGTTATTGAAAACTGTGCCAAAGAACCGGAGATTGTGGACCTGGCCAGTTTCCTCAACGCCATGGGGGGGCAGGTCCGGGGGGCAGGGACGGATGTGATTAAAATAGACGGTGTAAAATCCCTCCAGGGAACCAGCTACAGCATTATTCCCGACCGCATAGAGACGGGAACCTATATGCTGGCCGTTGCCGCCACCGGGGGGAAGGTTCTTTTGAAGAACGTCATTCCCAAGCACATGGACCCTGTGATTGCCAAACTGAAAGAGGTTGGAGCCGTGGTGGAGGTGGGCGAGGATACTATTTCCGTAGAGTGCAGTACAAAGCCGTTGCAATCTGTGGATGTAAAGACCTTTCCTTACCCCGGGTACCCCACAGATCTCCAGTCCATGATGACAGTTCTTTTGACCCAGACCCGGGGAACGGGAATTATAACGGAAAATATTTTTGAAGCCCGATTTCGGCATGTAGGCGAGCTCAAACGGATGGGGGCAGATATCAAAGTGGAAGGCCGCAGTGCCGTTATCCGGGGCGGGGTGCCTTTGACAGCCTGCCCCATTAAGGCCACGGATTTACGGGCCGGGGCCGCCTGTGCGGTGGCGGGCCTGGTGGCTGAAGGAGTTACAGAGGTTTCCGGGGTGGAGCACATAGACCGGGGTTACGACTGTTTCGAGGCCCGGCTCCAAAGCCTGGGCGCCGAAGTGTTTCGGATTCCCGACAGCCAAAAAATATATGCTGTGCCCAACAGGGGGGCTTGAGAAGGCCTGGGGCAGGCACAGCTTCCGCAAGTCCGGGCCCGAAGGGAGCCCGGACTTTGTATTTTAGTCCACAGGGGAGGTGTCCGGATTGCTGCTGCTGCTGGCCAGGCATGGCGAGACAGAAGGAAATCGGGAAAACAGGTTCCAGGGGCACAGGGATTACCCCTTGACATGCAAGGGCCGGGAGCAGGCCCTGAGCCTCCAGCCCGTTTTGGAGGACTTTAAAATCCAGGCCGTCTTTGCCAGCGACCTGGACCGGGCCAGGCAGACGGCTTTACTGGCAGCCCGGCATTTGGAAGCCCCTTTTTACTTCCATCCCCTTTTCCGCGAATACTCCTTCGGGGTCATGGAGGGGCTTACCCTGCAGGAGGTTCAGGAATTGTACCCCGGGCTGGCGCAAAGTTACCGGAACTCCTGCCGGGCGCCCATTCCCCCCGGTGCCGAGGAAATAGCCTGTTTTACCCGGCGCCTGCGGGCTTCCCGGGATTTTTTTGCCGGCTTCCCCCGGGGGTGCCGCTGTTTGCTGGTGGGACATGGCCGGTTTATTAACGCCTTTCTCACCCTCATAATCAGCGGGCAGGAGGCTCCCCCTTACCGGTTTCCCGTCAGCAATGCTTCCCTGTCTGCCCTGCGCCTTGAGGGGGGTAAGGGAGAGCTCATGTTTTTTAATGACATATGCCATCTGGAAAAAACCTGACTTTTTTTCTATAATAGAATACAAAAGGGGAAGGGAGACATGCATATGGGTTTTAACAACGATTCTCTAAGGCCGGGGTGGGGATGCGGCGCCATACTCCTGGTCCTGGTGGGGGCTGTCCTGGGTACGGCTTTGACTTTGGCGGCATTTTATGCCGGTTTTCCCACTGCCCCTCCCGATGCGGGAGACCCCTTTGATTACCAGGCCCCGGAGCTTCCGGAACCCGACGGAGACCGGGTGCTGCCCGAGTACCAGAATACTGCGGTGGTACAGGCAGCCCAGGCCGTAACCCCTGCTGTGGTTGGCGTTTCCAACAGGCAGCAGCTCTATGATTGGTTCCGGGGCGCCAGTGAACTCCGGGAAGTTGGAACGGGTTCCGGGGTCATTATCCATGACAAAGGCCTCATCGTCACTAACTATCATGTCATTCACCAGGCCGCGGAAGTGGCGGTAATTTTTTCCGACGGGACCGAGGAGCAGGCAGAGATTGTGGGGGCCGACCCCGCCACGGACCTGGCGGTCCTCCGGGTGGAGCATCCGGGCTTGAAGGCAGCCCCCTTCGGTGATTCCGGCCTGCTGCAGGTGGGCGAGCTGGCCATCGCCATCGGCAACCCCCTGGGGTTGGCTTTTCAGCAGTCTGTAACCCTGGGTGTCATCAGCGCCACGGAACGCTATATCGAAGCATCGGAATACCGGTTTGCCTTTATCCAGACCGATGCTGCCATCAACCCCGGCAACAGCGGCGGCGCCCTGGTGAACCTTAAAGGAGAAGTTGTGGGTATCAACACGGCAAAAATTAACCTGCCCGGGTTTGAAGGTATGGGTTTTGCCATCCCCAGCAACATGGCCAAAAACATTGTTGCTGAACTGGTGGAGTACGGCCGGGTTATACGTCCCTGGATAGGGGTGGAAATCCAGGAAGTGACTCCCCAAACGGCGGAATCCCTGGGCTTGCCCCAGGTTTACGGGGTCCTGGTGGCCCGGGTTGTGCCCAATAGCCCGGCTTCCCGGGGAGGCTTGCGAGAAGGGGATATTATAATTCAGCTGGGCGAAGCTCCGGTGGAAGGCTTTGACAGCCTGCGCCACGCCCTTTTTCAGTATAAGCCCGGTGATGTGGTGGAAGTAAAAGTCCTGCGGGAAGAAGAAGAACTGTCCCTCCCGGTGACCCTGGAGGAGATGCCGCAGGGTTGAGACCCCCCTCCCTAAGGGGTCTCAGGAAGGAGTAGGGCATGGCCAGGGTATTGATGGTCTTTGTGGACGGCCTGGGGCTGGGACCGGGGGGAGACTTTAACCCCCTTATTACCGCTCCCACTCCGGGTTTCAGGTCTTTACTTTCCGGATTCCCCCTGACCCTGGAAACAGTGGGAAGCCCGGGCGGTCCCGCCCTGCTCCTGCCCCTGGATGCTTCCCTGGGTGTTGCAGGGGCGCCCCAAAGCGCTACGGGGCAGGCTGCCCTCCTTACCGGGGAGAATGCCGCCGGCCTCCTGGGGCGGCACCTCAAGGGTTTCCCCAACCGGGCCCTCAAAGATCTGCTGAAAGAAAAGGGGCTTCTGGGGCGTTTAAAGGGCCTGGGTTTCAAGGTGGTCTTCGCCAATGCCTTTCGCCCCCCCTTTTTTTCAGCCCTTGCCAAAGGGACCCGCTTTTTCTCCTGTACCACCGTCGCCAATTATTATGCCCGGCTGCCTTTTCATTCCCTGGAGGATGCGGAAGCCGGCCGGGCCTTATACGCGGATATTACCCACGAAAACCTGAAGGAGCAGGGCTATCCTCTCACCATTATCTCTCCCGGGGAAGCGGCCGCCCGGTTGGCGGGCCTGGTTTCCACCCACGACTTCACCCTCTTTGAATATTTTCTGACGGATTTGGCCGCCCATTCGGGGGATATTAATAAAATCAGGGAAGCTCTGAGACGCCTGGACGGCTTTTTGGGGGCCCTGCCGCAAGCCCTGCCGGCCGATACCCTCCTTTTGCTAACCAGTGATCACGGAAATATCGAAGATATGAGGGTCCGGGGGCATACCCACAACCCGGTGCCCGCTCTGGTGTGGGGGGCTGACCGGATGTATTTCCGGGAGCTTACAGCCATCACCGATGTTACCCCCGCCATCCTGGAATACCTGACGTGGGGAAATTAAAGTTCCGGGAGGGGAGAATAATGTACCGCATTCATATAGTTGCTGTGGGCAAAGTAAAAGAGAGCTACCTGTCGGCGGGCATCCGGGAGTACCGCAAGCGCCTGGCGCCCTTTGCCCGGGTAGAAATTGCTGAAGTCAAGGATGAAGGGGGCGCTTCCCGGAAGGCGGATACCGCCGGGATTCTCAGCCTGGAGGGAAAGCGCATCCGGGATAAAATTGCTCCCGGTGCCCACGTTATCGCTTTACACAGGGAAGGCACGGTTTTTTCTTCGGAGGAGCTTTCCCGGTATTTGGCGGAGCTGGCGGGAAGGGGGCACAGCAGGGTGGTTTTTCTTGTCGGAGGCAGCCTGGGGCTGGAAGAATCCTTGCTTCGGGAATCCGACTTGACCCTTTCCTTTTCGGCCCTTACCTTTCCCCATCAACTTTTCCGGCTGCTGCTTCTGGAACAGCTCTACAGGGCTTTTACTTTGATTAAGGGGCACCCCTATCACAAGTGAGGGCATTTTCCCCCGGCAGGCAGGATTTTTGCTTATTTTGTTTAAAATATATATAGAGTAAGGCAGCCGGTACGGGCTGCCGTTAAAGGAGGGGTACTTTTGATACTGCGGGTTTTAGAGGTTGGGGCCTTTGCCGCCAATTGTTATCTGGTTGCCTGCCCGGATACCAGGGAGGGGGTTGTCATAGATCCCGGAGCGGAAGGGCCGCAGATCCTTAGGGCTGTTGAGGATGAGGACATCCAGGTTAAGTTTATCATTAATACCCATGGCCATGTGGACCATGTGGGAGCCAATGCTGATGTCCGGGAAGCAACGGGGGCTCCCCTGCTGATTCACCGGGAGGATGGAGAAATGTGCCGGAAACCCCATGCCAGCCTTTCTGTTTTTGCCGGTAAAGTTAAGCTGGCTGAGCCCGACCGGCTGCTGGAGGAGGGGGATGTTTTGGAGGCGGGAAGCCTTTCATTCCAGGTCCTTCATACACCCGGGCACACCCGGGGTGGGATCAGCCTCAAGGTGGACAATGCAATTTTTACCGGCGATACCCTTTTTGCCGGTTCCATAGGCCGTACTGACCTGCCCGGGGGCTCCTACAGGCAAATAATTGCCTCCATTAAAGAAAAAATCCTGCCCTTTCCTCCCGGCACCCTGGTATATCCCGGCCACGGCCCTGCCACCACCGTAGGGGAAGAAAAGGAGACCAACCCCTTTTTGCGCTAAAAAGATGAGAACACGGTAAATTGAGGGACCATCCATTTTTCTGTCTTTAAAAAGATGGCTTTCAAGGGTTGTTCCTTGAAAGCCATCTTTTTTTTGCCGGTTTGGTCAGGCTGTATTTTTAGGGGCTGTTTCTCCAGAAAAAAGGTTGCCAGGGCCACCACCACTGCTGCTGGCAGCCGGAACAATTTTCCGGCCCGCACTGGTCTTGAGGTTCCGTTCCCTTAACAAAATACTCATAGGTGGATTCCAGGGTACAGTCAGGGTTTTTCTTAAGGCCTGTTTCCGGGCACAGCTCCACCCTGGCCACATTGGCGGGCTTTTGGAAGTCGCTTACGGGAGTATCTTTAAGGGCTTCCCGCATGAAGTTGGCCCAAATGGGGCCGGCCACGCTGCCTCCCGTACTTCCCTTCTCCAAGGAGTAGTTGAAGTCATCATCCCCCACATAAACGGTGGCGATGAGTTCCGGCGTATAACCGACGATATAGACGTTGGCTTCCTTTTCCGCCGTACCGGTTTTGGCTGCCGCCGGCCTGGCCACCACCTCGGCCAGGTGCCTGGCGGTACCGCCGGGGCTGAAAACGTCCTTGAGCATGTCCGATACGATAAAAGCAATGCCTTCATCCAGGACTACCTGCTGCCGGGGCTTATTTTCCAGGAGGACCTGCCCCCGGGAATCCTCCACCCGGGTAACCAGAATTGGTTCTGATTTAATGCCCCGGTTGGCAAAAGGGCTAAAGGCAGCAGTCATATCCAGGGCAGTGGCTTCGCTGCTCAAGGGCAGGCTGATGACGGGTTTTAATTGGGAGCTGATGCCCATACGCCGGGCAAAGTCTACCGCTGCTTCCGGCCCCACTGCCATGTTTGCCTTGATGGCGGAAATGTTGCATGAGGTCATCAGGGCTTCCCTGACGGTTAGATGCCGGTGGTGGAAGGTTCCGCCGTAATCACTGGGTTCGTAAAGGCCGGAACCGGTGGGGATTGATATGGGCGCACATTCCAGTTT
>SLHK01000009.1 GCA_007136165.1 Syntrophomonadaceae bacterium | reverse complement strand
GCAAGATCAGCTTTTCCATCAAGTTTTCCTTGTGCTTGTCCACAGTTTTTGGGCTGATGTTCAAAGTATCTGCGATGACTTGACGGCTGCGGCCCTTGACCATAAGCTTGAAGACCTCTTTTTCCCTAGGGGTAAGCCTATTGTATACAGCCATACGCTTAAGATCTGTGATATCCTCAAGCGTTAAAATTACCTGGTATGGCTTATCTTCTCCAGGGAAAAACTGCGGTACCGCATTAACTTTGAGCCAGATACAGCCGTCAGTTTTTGGTGATAATACCCCCATAACCACATTTTCTACTGTTTTAACGGTACTAAGGGCCACCTCGGAGGGTTGTGTCTCTCGCGGGAATTCAGATCCATCTTCATGAATAACCCGCCAACCGGGGACTGGCCATGTTATTCCTTGCATTTGGTCAGTTGACAAACCCAGAATGCGTTCTGCTGCAGGATTTGCGGAAGTGATTTTGCCATTTGGCTCCTGATACATAACGCCCTGCGTCATGGTTTCAAACAAGGCACGGTATTTCCTCTCGCTTTCCCGCAGTGTTTTCTCTATTCTCTTGCGTTCACTAATATCTATAACTGCAATGCGGCATTGCTGCCCACAATCCAGGGCTCCGGCTTCAATGTGCACATAGAGAAGCTCCTTCCTCTTCCCCTTTTTTAGGATGGCTACCTCGCAGGTCTCCTTGACCTGGCTCTTGAATACTATTTCCTGGAAAGCGTTAAAAACAGAGCGGTACTCAGAAGAAACGAAAAATGCAAAGGGACGTTTTGCTAGAATGGAACGCTCCACCCCCAACAGGGTTGCCCCTGTTAGGTTGGCTTGCAGGATCTTTCCGTCGCGGCCCAGGGTAAAGTAGCCCACCGGAGCAAAGTCATAGAGATTGGTGTATTGGTCAAGAAATGACTCCAGCTCAGAGCGTGCCTGCTGCAGTTCCTCGTTTTGCATTTCCAACTCAATTTGGTGTACCTCAAGTTCGTGGACCAGTCGCTGCAATTCTGACCCGGGGAAAAGGACTTTACCCTTTTTCTCCCTTAGCCGCTTCTCGGCCCAATGGCGCAACTCCACTGGGGATCTGTTAATGTTCTTGTTCATGACGGTCCCTCCTATCTCCCGTCAATTTTAAAGCTAGACTGCCTGTATACCCCAGGTACCTGCCCAAAATAATCGGCCACTCCCTGGGGAACTTTTTCTTTCTGTTTTTAGGTTGCCAAAAAGGCCCTTCAGATCTCTATAGGAATCCTGATTATTTCTTAGTGATATTATCCTCATTTTTACATAAGAAAAGCCCCATTTTCTTTTGGGGCTTATATTATATGTTATAATTATATACATCAGGTACGGTAAAAGAGGTGAACAAAGCATAATTTGGTTAAGAGGATACCTCCTACAACTGTATACAAGGGTTCAGAAAAATGAAACCACCGCCAGAGGAGCGCAGTTAAGCTATTTTTTTATCCTGTCTATTTTCCCTTTTCTGATATTTATAATTACCCTTATTGACTACACCCCGTTAACGAA
Source organism: Syntrophomonadaceae bacterium (assembly GCA_007136165.1). Lineage (GTDB taxonomy): Bacteria > Bacillota > Dethiobacteria > PWVN01 > PWVN01 > PWVN01. The sequence goes on along the minus strand of SLHK01000009.1, from coordinate 989 downwards.
ACAGGATACTTTGGATCAGCTATCCCTGTTACTTCCCGAAACGGCCTTTGCCATTGTGGAACAAATCGTCTCGGAAGTAGCGGCAGCAAATAATTTCACACTGCTGTCATTGGGAATTCTGGGTACAATTTGGGCCGCCAGCAGAGGCACATCCATGCTCATTAAAAGTATTAACCGGGCCTACAATGATAATGATAAAATATCTTTTTTTCGGCTTAATGCCGTCGGGATCTTAGCTACGTTCGCTATGGCGCTAATTATCTTGTTTACGCTAAGCTTTTTAGTCTTTGGCAGTGTCATAGGTGAACTCGCCTTTCAGCATCTAGGCCTGACGTCAATCTTTAGCGTATTATGGTCTATATTTCGTTATACCATACCCCTTTTAATTATCTTTGTAAGTTTTACACTGTTATTCCTATATTCACCTAATTGCCGTTTACGGTTAAAAAATGTTTACCCCGGTGCAATCTTTTCGACACTGGCTTGGGTTACCGCGTCCCAGGCTTTTGCCTTTTACGTGAACAACTTCGGCAACTTCTCCCGAACCTATGGTAGTATCGGCGGAATCATCGTATTTATGATCTGGATCTATATCAGTAGTGTGGTGGTGTTATTGGGAGGAGATATAAACGCTACACTGTATCACGCATTTCGCAAATCAGATCATAACACTTCAGGATAAGCAAAGCTTGCTCTTTTAGTTCCCTTAGCAAGCTTTAAATTCACCTACTTTGCTGTCCACAGGATTTGCCGCTCAACCTTCGTCATGAAGAATCCTCCTTCATCGGTTACTTTTTTCCCGTCTCGAGGCCCTGCCGCCCCAGGTAGCAGGAGGTGCCTTCACCATGGAGGTTGCCGGCCATCGTCCTTTTTACCGCCTTCTCTCCTGGGGCGGGAATCTTTACTGCCGCCTGACAGGCACCTACTTCGGTGACCGGGGCATTTTTGTCCGCACCGCTGTTTTTAAAGAGTTGGGCGGTTTCGCCGAT
>SLHK01000224.1 GCA_007136165.1 Syntrophomonadaceae bacterium | reverse complement strand
GGGCGGTCCGCCTGTTCAACGGAAGCATAAAAAGCGTCCAGGTCACACAGAAGGATATCATTTTTCCTGTCCATAAAAATCATCTCGAGAATTATCCCCTGTTCACAAATAAATTCTTGGATTTTTTTATAAGCTTTTGCCATAAGCCCATAACTATTTTGCCAATTCCCAGGCGTCCGCCGATGTAACCGGCTAAAAGCATCAATATCCTGGATAATATTATTGCCAAGGCTATCCCCGCCAGGTAATTCAGGGTGTAAGTCATAATGACACCTTCCTTCTCCTGGTTCTTGCAACAGCTATTTGTGCAAAGATGCCTATGATAAACCCGAGAACAATAATCAAGGTATTTACAAATGCCCCTGACATGGTTGGGTTTGCCTGGTTTACATGTATAATATACTCCATTACCAGCCCGAGATAAGCCCCTGCAATGAAAATATGGCCAAAGATAAATTGCCTGAATAAAATCGCTGCAGCCGCTGCGGCCAGTATGGGAAGGTATACGGCTTTTATGACTGAGAGGTCTATGTAGTTGAGCAAAACAAAAACAGCCATTACAAGAATAAACCCTGTGATGCAGATAACTGTGTGCCGCAAAATATTCTGCATCAGCAGCCCTCCCTCTTTTAAATATACCACAAACAAGTCATTAATGCCTGCAAATTATTACCTAAAACCCGGGAAAATACCAGGCTGTGAAGGTGGGCAGGGATTAAATCTTTTCCAGAGTCGGTGTAACGAACCCTTTCTCCACGAGCAGCAGCAAGAAAGAACCGTCCCCCTTTGCTACCCCTTTGCTGCTGCCCTTTGCTGTCATCTTGATAAAACCCCGGTTTTATGGTATTCTTGCCTTGATTTACCTTGTCCGAAGGGAGGTTCCCTCATGTATCCCCGGATCACCGTGAACACCAAAAAGATCCGGCATAACACCGGGATTGTCGTTAAGCTCTGCAGCCGGCAGGGAGTTTCCGTGGCCGGGGTGGTCAAAGCAACCTGCGGCATGCCTGAGGTGGCCAAAGCCATGCTGGCAGGGGGGGCCACCATGCTGGGGGACTCCCGGCTGGAAAACCTGGAAAAACTGGCTCCCTTTCAAGTACCCCGCCTCCTCCTGAGACTGCCCATGCCGAGCCGGGCCGCGGAGGTGGTACAGCACGCCGAAGTGAGCCTGAATACGGAGACGAAAACCGTTAAAGCCCTGGGAAAGGCGGCCTTGAAACAAAAAAAAAGCCACGGCGTTATCCTGATGCTGGAACTGGGGGACCTGCGGGAGGGTCTCCCCCTGGACCAGTTATCCCGGGCCGTCAGGGAAGTTATGAGTACCGGGGGAATTCGCCTCCTGGGGCTGGGTACCAACCTCACCTGTTACGGCGGAGTCCTTCCAGACCCGGATAACCTGGGGGTTTTGACGGCAGCGGCTTCCAGGGTCCAAAGCGAATTTGGCATAATGCTGGACCTAATCTCCGGCGGCAATTCCAGCTCCGTGCACCTCCTGGAGAAAGGGCTTCTGCCCGAGGGCATCAATCACCTGCGGCTGGGGGAGTCCATCCTGCTGGGACGGGAGACGGCTTACGGGGAAACCCTTGAGGGAGCTTACGGGGACACCTTTGCCCTTCTGGCAGAAGTTATAGAGGCCCGGGAGAAGCCTTCCCTTCCTCAAGGGAAAAGGGGATGGGACGCCTTTGGCAAGAAGCCGGTTTTTCAGGACAGGGGGTTAAGGAAAAAAGTAATTCTGGCCGTTGGCAGGCAGGATGTCCACCCGGAAAACCTTACACCCCTGGAACCCGGTGTGTCTGTTCTGGGGGCCGGCAGCGACCATCTGCTCCTGGATGTCACCGAAGCCAAGGCCCAATACCAGGTGGGGGATACGGCAGCCTTCCGCCCTAATTACGCGGGGCTTTTGCAGTTGATGACATCCCCCTATGTCCATAAAGAGTTGATTAAATAAGGGAGGCGATCTAGATGCCCGCCAATCTTACTCCCCAGTACTTTGAAGCAGAGGAAAAATACAAGGCGGCGGAAAGCCCCGAGGAAAAAGCGGCGGCATTGAAAGAGATGCTTTCCACCATTCCCAAGCACAAGGGGACGGAAAAACTGCAGGCGGACATCAAAAGGCGTTTGGCCGCCCTGAAAAAGGAAAGCAAGAAAAAGAAGGCCCGCAGTACCTACAACCCCTTCCACGTGGAAAAACAGGGGGCGGGCCAGGTGGTGCTGGCGGGCTACCCCAACGTGGGGAAATCCACCCTGGTGGCTTCCCTGACCCGGGCCAAGACCAGGGTGGCTGATTATCCCTTTTCCACCACGGTACCCATAGCGGGGATGATGCCTTACCAGGACATCCTCATCCAACTGGTGGATACCCCCCCCATTACGGAAGAAATTGTACCCCCCGGCATCCTCATGACCTACCGGGGAGGCGATGCCCTTCTCATCGTTATAGATGTCCACACAGGGGCCTGCCTGGAGCAGTTGGAGGGGACTCTCGAGTTTTTGGCAGAGAAAAAAGTCATCTCCGTACCGGG
>SLHK01000146.1 GCA_007136165.1 Syntrophomonadaceae bacterium | reverse complement strand
TTCAAGGTTGCCGGGACTTTGTCCAACTGCCGGAGCTGCGGCGGGTGTGCCATAGGCGAGCTCCACAGGCTCTCCCGGAAGTACCGGGTGGCCATGGAAGTGGTCCCCGGGGGCACCCTGGCCCGGCGGGCAATCCTGCGACACAAACCCGGCCTGGTGCTGGCGGTGGCCTGCGAGCGGGATTTGAGCAGCGGTATCATAGAAAGCGTGCCCCTGCCCGTCTACGGCCTGGTAAATGAGCGGCCCAACGGCCCCTGCTTCAACACCCGGGTGGATGTTTCCCGCCTGGAAGAACTGCTGAAAAAGTATTTAAAAGGAGGTGCTTAATATGTTTTACGGTTCCCTGCTGCTGGGGTCAGACATGTTCGCCATAACCCTCATGCTGATGGTCCCGGTGTTTATCTTTGTTTTTTACGCCCAGAACAAGGTGAAGCAGTCCTATCAAAAGTTTTCCCGGGTCAGGACCCAGAGCAATATGACGGGGGCGGAGGTGGCCCGGAGGGTTCTGAACGAGGCAGGCCTGCACGACGTGGAAATACAGATGACCCGGGGGGTGCTGGATGACCACTACGACCCCCGGAAGAAGGTGGTGCGCCTGTCCCCCGATGTCTACAACAGGCCTACCGTGGCAGCCCTGGGGATAGCCGCCCACGAGGTGGGCCACGCCATCCAGGACGCCCATGGTTACTTCTTTCTGCATCTCAGGAACAACATGCTACCCGTGGCCGGCCTGGGCTCGAGAATGGCCATGCCCCTCTTTTTTATAGGCTTCATCTTCAGCGCGGGAGCAGAAGCCGGCGGCATGCCCTTCCTCATGGACCTGGGTATCGCCCTCTACTTCTTTGCCGTCCTCTTCCAGGTGGCAACCCTGCCGGTGGAGATCAATGCTTCCTCCCGGGCCGTAGCCCTGCTGGAAGGCGGGGGGTTCATCCAGGGGAGGGAGGCCTCCGGCGTCAAGGAAGTCCTCAATGCCGCCGCTCTCACTTACGTGGCCGCCATGGCCGCCGCCCTGGCCCAGCTTCTGCGGATGCTGATCTTAAGGAACAGGCGTTGACATACCCGCCGGCCCTGCCGCCGGCTTATTTTTTTATGTGAGGAGGGAAGGCCATGGTTGTATCGGCCCGCCGGGCGGCGGCGGATATCCTCAGCAGCATTGATAAAAAGGACTCCTACGGGAACCTGGAGCTGAAAAATTACCTGGGGCGGTACACCCTGTCTCCCCTGGACAGAAGCCTGGCGGCCGAACTGGTCTACGGGGTCCTCAGGTATAGGCTGACCCTGGACTGGGCCCTGGGCCTGTTTCTTAAAAGGAAGGGCATCAAGGGTATGAAGCCTCCCCTGCGGGCGGTTCTCCGGTCGGGGGCATACCAGATCCTTTACCTGGAGAAAATCCCCGCCGCCGCTGCCTGTGACGAGGGCGTCAAACTGGCGAAAGAACTGGGCTTTTCCGGGTTGGCCGGCCTGGTAAACGGGGTTCTCAGGAACCTGGCCCGGAACCAAAACAGCCTCCCCTGGCCTGCCGCCGGCGGGGACCCGGTGAATTACCTGTCCCTCACCTATTCCCATCCCCCCTGGATGCTTAAGAGGTGGCTTCAGAGGTTCTCCCCGGAGGAAGCGGAGAAGCTCCTGAGGGCCAACAATACCCCGCCGCCCCTGTCCCTGCGGGTCAATACCCTGAGGACGGGGGTAAAAAAGCTTCAGGAAGAGCTGGAAGAAGAGGGCCTCCTGACCAGGGCGGGGCTTCTTCCCGAAACCCTCCTGGTGGTGGAAAACCGGGGGGACCTGACGGCATCCCGGGGGTTTCAGGCCGGGCTTTTTTCCATCCAGGGAGAGGTTTCCGCCCTGGCGGCCCGCCTCTTAAACCCGGAACCGGGGGAACTGGTGGTGGACCTGTGCAGCGCTCCCGGGGGGAAAACCACCCACCTGGCCCAGCTCATGGGGGACAGGGGGCAGGTTATAGCAGGAGACTTCCACCCTCACCGCCGGAAACTGGTGGAGGCCGCCGCCGGGAGGTTGGGCTTAAAGAGCATTGATGCCCGGGTTTGGGATGCCCGTTCCCTGCCCCGGGAACTCCGGGGAAAGGCCCACCGGGTCCTTTTAGACGCCCCCTGCTCCGGCCTGGGGGTCATTAGGCGCAAACCGGACCTGAAATGGCAGAGGCAGCCCGGCGATTTTGCCCCTCTGGCAGCCCTCCAGGAAGAGATGCTGGGTGAAGGGGTTAAGCTTTTGGGCCGGGAAGGGCGCCTTCTCTACAGCGTCTGCACCAATGAGCCGGAAGAGACGGGGGATTTGCTGTCGGCCTTCCTGAAGAAAAGCCCCCGCCTGGAATCCCTGCCCCTGAAAGAATCCCTGCCCCCGGGGCTTAAGGCCTGGCCGGAAGGCCCCGGTATACATATTTATCCCCACATGACACATACAGACGGCTTCTATTTTGCCCTTCTCCGGCAAAAACCCTGAAATATATCCCAGATTGCTTTTTTTCCAGGCTTTTGGTATACTTTCCATAGGTTTTCTTCTCCTGGAGGATGGGAGCTGAGTTCATGCACTACCACGGCAGGACCGATACCGGTAGAGAGAGAAACACCAATGAGGATGCATTTTTAGTCCTGGAGCACCCTCCCTTTTATATCTTTGGGGTGGCCGATGGTATGGGCGGCCATGCCGCCGGGGAAGTGGCCAGCAGCCTGGCCTTTAAAAGCATAAAGGCATTTCTCAAGGACAACCTGGAGGGGCTTAAGGAGATGGACCCCTCTGTGGATAATTTCTCCACCTTTATCTTTAATATGATCTCGGAAGCCAACTACCGGATCTGGCAGGATTCCCGGAACAGCCGGGACCATCACGGCATGGGGACCACCGTTACATTGGGAATATTAACAAATAACCATTTTTTTATAGGCCATGTGGGAGACAGCCGGGCCTATGTGATCCATGAAGATTCCATCCTGCAGGTAACCCGGGACCACTCCCTGGTGGCAGAGATGTTGGAGAATGGACAGCTGGATAAAGAGGAAGCTCAAAACCACCCCCAGCGCCATGTCCTGACCCGGGCCCTGGGCACGGGCTCTTACGTGGAGGTGGATTTTTTTCATGGGGAATTTCATAAAGGGGACATTTTTATTTTCTGCACCGACGGCCTGACATCCACCGTGGGGATGGAAGAAATCCTTCTGGTGGGCAGGGAGGGGGCCAAAGCCGGGGAGATGGCCGCTACCCTGGTGGGTATGGCCAACCAGCGGGGCGGGCCCGATAATATTACAGTGGTTGTGGTAAAAAACATCAGCGACAACAAAGACCTGGCGAGGTGACACGAGTGATAGGAAAAGTGCTGGGCGGCCGCTATAAAATTGAAGAAAAAATAGGCGACGGCGGTATGGCCGTGGTGTACAGGGGAATGGATACCCTCCTGGGCCGTTCCGTAACCATAAAAATTTTGCGGGAAAACCTGGCGGGCGATCAGGACGTGGTCCGCGGCTTCCGGCGGGAAGCCCACGCTGCCGCCAGCCTTTCCCATCCCAATATTGTCAACGTTTACGATGTGGGCCGGGAAGACGAAATCTATTATATCATCATGGAATATATCGACGGCAGGTCCCTCAAAGAAGTAATCCAGGAAGAGGGGAGGATTCCCCCTGCCAGGGCCCTCTCTATAGGCCTGCAAATTTGTGAGGCCCTGCAGCATGCCCACCGCCATAATATCATTCACAGGGACATCAAGCCCCATAATATTTTGATCACCGGGGAGGGCCGGGCCAAGGTGGCGGACTTTGGCATTGCCCGGGCCGTTACCAGCGCCACCGTCACCTATACCCAATCCATCGTCGGTTCTGTCCATTATTTTTCCCCGGAGCAGGCCAACGGGGGCCTGGCGGTGGAGAGGTCCGATATCTATTCCCTGGGTATTGTCCTCTACGAGATGCTGACGGGGGCCGTCCCCTTTTCGGGAGATACGCCTGTCAGCATCGCCCTCAAACACGTGCAGGAAGACATCCCCTACCCCAGCGAGATAAATCCCGATATACCGGAAGAACTGGAAGATATCATCATGAAGGCGGTGGAAAAGTCCCCCGATGACCGCTATGCTTCGGCGGAGGAACTGGCGGGGGATTTGATGGACATGAAGGAGGCCCTGGAAAAGGGAGAGGCAGGCCCGGCGGGAAAGAAAAGAAAACCGCCGGCCCGGCGCAAAAAGACGGGGGGGAAAATTTCCCGGCGCTGGCTGGCGGCGGCGGCCCTTCTCCTCACCCTTGCCCTTCTCCTCACCCTTTACCACCTCTTTCAATCCTTCATGACAGTCCCCGAGGTGGAAGTTCCCGCGGTGGAAGGATTGACCCTGGAGCAGGCCATTTCCAGCCTCCAGGAGGCGGGCCTTAGATATACGGTGGAGCAGGCCCCTTCCCGGGATGTGCCGGCGGGACATGTCATGTCCCAGGACCCCCAGGGGGGAAGGATGGTCAGGGAAGAGAGGATTGTCCACCTGGTCTACAGCACCGGCCCTCCCTACGTCAGCGTGCCCGGAGTTATGGGCAAGACGGAACTGGAGGCTACCCTGGCCCTCAGGGCTGCGGATTTGCAGGTAGAGGTGGAGGAAGAGTACAGCAGCGAGGTGGACTCGGGCCTGGTCATGGACCAGATCCCCGGGGAGGGAGCCCGGCTCCAGAAGGGGGAAACCGTCAGAATCGTGGTCAGCAGGGGAGGCCAGCCCGTCCAACTTCGGGACCTGACGGGGATGACCCTGGAAGAGGCCGCCACGTGGCTCAGGGAATACAATCTGGAACTGGGCCATGTGAGCAGGCTCCACAGCACCGTGGAGGAGGGCAGGGTCATCAGCCAGTTCCCCGACCCCGGCCATGTTCTGCCCATGGGGAACCCGGTGGACCTTACCGTCAGCGACGGGCCCGATATGGACAGATTGCAGAGGTATTCCATCAGCATCACCATCCCGCCGGATAGGGTGGAAGAGGGGGATATACTGGAGGTAATCATCCGGGATGTCCTGGGTGAACGAAAGGAAGAAGTGGAGTATACGGGGGAAGTTATCGTGGTGGAAGGGTATGAGGAAGGGGAAATCATTGTAATGCACAATGACAAGCCTCTTGGCGAACCCAAAAAATTTCCCTAGGAGAAAGGGGGCACCCGGGACTGGAAACGGGTATGGTATTGAAGGGGATAGGCGGCTTTTACACCGTCTACCTGGAAGACGGCCAAAAAATAACCTGTACCCCCCGGGGCCGGGTTAAGAAGGCGGGCATGAACCTCCTGGCCGGCGACCGGGTCATGGTAGACCGGGCGGGCGGGGGAGGAACCATCGAGGAAATTCTCCCCCGCAGGACGGAGCTGTACCGTCCTGCCATAGCCAACGTGGACCAGGTTGTTATCGTGATGGCGCTGAAAAAGCCGGACTTAAACCTCTTCCTCCTGGACAGGCTGCTGGTCCTGGCGGAGGATCAGCACCTGGATGCCCCCATCTGTTTAAATAAAATGGACCTGGTAAAACCCGGCGACTTCCGGGAGGTGGCCGAGACCTACCGGGGCATCGGCTACCGGGTCCTGAAGAGCAGCGCCCTCCTGAGCCGCGGGATCGCTGAAATCCGGGAATTGCTGCGGGACAAAGTTTCCGTGGTGGCAGGCCCCTCGGGGGCGGGAAAATCCACCCTCTTAAACAGGCTCTTCCCGGACCTGCAGTTAAAAACCGCCGATATCAGCAGCAAATTGAAAAGGGGCCGCCATACCACCCGCCATGTGGAATTGATCCCCCTGGACTCGGGGGGGGTTGTGGCCGATACCCCCGGCTTCGACCAGCTGAAGGTAAAGGGAATCCCGGCAGCGAACCTGCCTTTTCTTTTCCCGGAAATCGGCCGGTTGGGGGAAGAGTGCCGGTTCAAGGGCTGCCTGCACAGGAGAGAACCCGGCTGCAGGGTGAGGGAAGCCTTGGCGGCCGGCAGCCTGGCCGTCAGCAGATATGACAACTACATGGGGCTGCTTCAGGAAATAGAGGCGGAAAGGAGCTACTGACCATGCTTAAAATAGCCCCCTCCCTGTTATCGGCGGATTTTTCCCGCCTGAGGGAGGAGATTGAGAAAGCGGAGGCCGGGGGTGCCGACTGGCTGCACCTGGATATCATGGACGGACATTTTGTGCCCAACATTACCATGGGGCCCGGGGTGGTCAAGGATATCCGGCGCAATACCCGCCTCTTTTTGGATGTTCACCTTATGGTGGAAAACCCGCAGCTGTTCCTGAAGGATTTTGCCGCCGCCGGCGCCGACCTTTTGTGCGTGCACCCGGAAGCCTGCCCTCACCTGCACCGGACCCTGCAGGCCATCAAGGAAGAAGGGGCCAAGGCCGGGGTGGCTTTAAACCCCGCCACCCCCGTCAGCGTCCTGGAATACGTCCTGGCCGACGTGGACCTGGTCCTGGTAATGTCGGTGAACCCCGGGTTTGGCGGCCAGGATTTTATCCCCGCCGTGCTGCCCAAGATCAAAGCCTTAAAGCGCCTGCGGGCTGAAAGGAAACTCAACTTTGAGATCCAGGTCGACGGGGGGATCAACGAAAAAACAGCCCCTCTGGCCGTGGAGGCGGGGGCCGACGTCCTGGTGGCGGGCTCTGCCATATACGGCGAAGAAAATGTCATGGAGGCCATAAAGATGCTCAGGACCAAAAAAAAGTTGGTTTAATTCTTAATTTATGTTATAATAACGGTGCATTTCCTTCGGGGTAGGGTGAGGATGAAAATCCAATTCCCAACCGGCGGTAATCTCCTAAAAGGGGTAGCCCGCGAGCCTGCACAGGTTGAACCGGTGGGATTCCGGAGCCGACAGTAAAGTCTGGATGGGAGAAGGAAGATGATTTTTGTTGTATAAACCACTAAACCCCGTTGGCAAAGGCGGGGTTATTTTTATGGAGGGGTTTGGATGTCTGATGCCGCTTATATGAAGCTGGCCCTGGAACTGGCGGAGAAGGCCGGGGGAATGACCAGCCCCAACCCCCAGGTGGGGGCTGTGGTAGTCCGGGACGGCCGGGTGGTGGGCACCGGGTACCACCGGCGGGCGGGAGAGCCCCACGCCGAGGTTTTCGCCCTGGAGGAAGCAGGGCCGGAGGCAAAGGGGGCCACCCTTTATGTCAATCTGGAACCCTGCTCTCACGTGGGCCGCACACCCCCCTGCGCCGAGGCCGTAATAGCCGCAGGGATAAACCGGGTGGTGGCCGCCATGGAAGACCCCAACCCCGGGGTTCAAGGCCGGGGCTTTGCCCGCCTGGAAGGAGCGGGGATTCAGGTGGACAAGGGCTTAATGGAGGCCGAGGCCAGGAAGGTGAACGAGGTCTTTTGCAAATTCATCACCCAAAGCCTGCCCTTTGTGGCCCTGAAGACGGCGGCCACCCTGGACGGCAAAATCGCCACCCGCACCGGCGCGTCCCGCTGGATTACGGGAGAAGAGTCCCGGGCTTTTGTGCACCGGCTGCGAAGCCGGCACGACGGGGTTCTGACGGGGGTGGGGACCGTCTTGAAAGACGACCCCCGGTTAAACGTACGGCTTCCGGAAGGCGGCCGGGACCCCTTGAGGGTACTGGTAGACAGCCGGGGCCGGGTGCCCCTGGAGGCCAAAATCCTGGTTCCCCCGGAGAAAACCTTGATAGCCGTTACCCGCCGGGCCTGCGGGGAGAAAATTTCTCTCCTGGAGGAAAGGGGCGTGGAGGTCCTGGTGCTGCCGGAGAAGGCGGGCCGGGTGGACCTGGAAGCCCTGCTGGCAGAACTGGGGCGGCGGGGGGTTACCAGCCTCCTGGTGGAAGGGGGAGGGACCCTTAACTATTCTCTCCTGGCCGCCGGGCTGGTGGATAAAGCTTACATGTTCCTGGCGCCCCTCATCTTTGGCGGCCGGGACGCCCCCACTTCCGTGGACGGGGAGGGTATAGACGACCTGGCCGGGGCCTGGCGCCTGGAAGGGGTGGAGTACAGGGAAATGGGAGACGACATCCTGCTTACAGGATATGTTAAAGGGGGTTTTACAAATGTTCACGGGCCTGATTGAGGAAAGAGGCCGGGTGGAGACGGTGGAGAGGAAGGGCATGGAAGGGGCCCGCATTAAAGTCGGGGCGGCAAAAGTTTTGGAAGGCCTGGCGGTGGGGGACAGCGTGGCGGTTAACGGTATCTGCCTGACGGTAACCACCCTGGAAGGGAAGGGTTTCAGCGCCGATGTCATGCCGGAAACCCTGCGGAAAACAGGCCTTTCGGCCCTGAAGGCGGGGGACGGGGTGAACCTGGAACGGGCCATGCCCGCCACAGGGCGTTTCGGCGGCCATATCGTCACCGGCCATATCGACGGCGTGGGACGGGTCCTCAAACGCCACCGGGAAGGCAATGCCCTGCTCTTTAAAATATCCGCCCCGAAGGATGTGCTGCGGTACACGGTGGAGAAAGGTTCCATTGCCGTGGACGGCATCAGCCTTACCGTGGCCTTTCTGGAGGCGGAAGCCTTCACCGTATCCGTCATCCCCCATACGGCGGCGGAAACCACCCTGGGGGACAAGAGGGTGGGAGGCCTGGTGAACCTGGAAGGCGACTATATCGGCAAGTTTGTGGAAAAACTCCTGAGGGAGAGGCCTGCAGGGGGGAATCTGCTGGAAACCCTGCGGGACAAAGGTTTTTAAAAGGAGGCAGTTCTAGATGAAATTCAACAGCATTGACGAAGCCATCAGCGAACTCCAAAAGGGGAACATGATCATCGCTGTGGACGATGAGGACCGGGAAAACGAGGGGGACTTGATTATGGCGGCGGAAAAGGTGACCCCGGAAGCCGTTAACTTCATGGCCCGGTTTGGCTGCGGCCTCATCTGCGCCCCCCTGACGGGGGAGCGGGTCCGGGAATTGGACCTGCCCCTCATGGTGGACCGGAACACGGAGGGGCAGAACACCGCTTTTACTGTTTCCGTGGATGCCAGGGAAAATGTGACCACGGGGATTTCCGCCTTCGAAAGGGCCCATACCATCAAGACTCTGATTGACCCGGAGACAAAGCCCGACGACCTGGCCAGGCCGGGCCATATCTTCCCCCTTAGGGCCAAGGAAGGGGGCGTCTTGAGAAGGGCCGGCCACACCGAGGCGGCCGTGGATTTGGCCGAACTGGCGGGCCTGTACCCGGCGGGGGTTATCTGTGAGGTTATGGGTGAGGACGGCCACATGGCCAGGGTGCCGGAGCTTATGGAGTTCGCAGCCTGCCACCGGCTGAAAATCATCACCATCGCCGATCTAATCAAATACCGTATGAAGACGGAGAAGCTGGTCTGGAAGTCGTCGGAGGCATCTCTGCCCACCCGGTTCGGGAATTTTACCATCGCGTCCTATGATAATTCCCTGGACAACCATACCCACCTGGCCCTGGTCAAGGGGGATATCGACCCCGAGGACCCCCTTCTGGTCCGGGTCCATTCCGAATGCCTGACGGGGGACGTGCTGGGATCCGTCCGGTGTGACTGCGGCAGCCAGCTGGCCCAGGCCATGCGCATGATCCAGGAAGAGGGCCGGGGCATCATCCTCTACATGCGCCAGGAGGGCCGGGGCATCGGCCTGGTCAACAAGTTAAAGGCATACGCCCTGCAGGACCAGGGGAAGGACACGGTGGAAGCCAACGAGGCCCTGGGTTTTGCCGCCGACCTGAGGGATTACGGGGTAGGGGCCCAGATCCTGGTGGATCTGGGGGTGCGGAAAATGCGCCTCTTGACCAACAACCCCAAAAAGATCCGGGGCCTGGAGGGGTACGGCCTTACCATCCAGGAACGGGTGCCCATCGAGATAACTGCCTGCTCCCACAACGAAAAATATCTCCACACCAAGAAAGACAAGCTGGGGCATTATTTGCGGTGCAATTAAATATGGTGCCGTTAAACAAAAAAGCACAAAAGGGAGGAAAAAGATGATGAAAACCTATGAAGGGCAGCTGGTAGCCCGGGATTTTAAGTTTGGCCTGGTGGTGAGCCGTTTTAACGAAATGCTGTCGCAAAAGCTTTTGTCCGGGGCCCTGGATGCCCTGAAGCGCCACGAAGCCCGGGACGAAAACATCACCGTCAGCTGGGTGCCGGGAGCCTTTGAGATTCCCTTCGCCGCCAAGAAGATGGCGGAATCGCAAAAATACGATGCCGTTAT
>SLHK01000150.1 GCA_007136165.1 Syntrophomonadaceae bacterium | reverse complement strand
AGATTCCTGGCATAAACAGCTGAGAAAATCAGTAAATTAAAGTAAAGGGTTTGTCTTTACCTGATATTCTGGACAGCCCTCTAAAACCCAATAAAGATTGTCACTTGGTGGTGGCAAATTAATAGGTTGAAGGCCGGGTTTAACCCGGCCTTCAACCATTCCGGGACTAGGGGATAGGTCCCTTGTCCCATTTAGAGGATTTTGCTTACCTTATGGAGAATATTGAAATATTCAAAAAACTGCACAGAGGTGGATTTATTAAGGAGGGAACTCTCTATGGATGATACCGGCAAGAATTTAGCTGTAGGAGAGGAGATGCTTTACCTTACCAAACAGGAGGTTATGGATACAGGGTTTGATGTGGAGGACATCTTAAACCTTACCCGGGATGCCCTGGTGGCTCACGGCAGGAAGGAGTATGAGATGCCGGCTAAAATAGGGGTCCACCCCTATAAGGAGGTATTCTTCCATGCCATGCCCGCCTATGTGCCCGGAAAAAAGGCGGTGGGCATGAAGTGGATCGAATGCTACCCCCACAACCCGGAGCGGTACGGCCTTCCCCAGACTACCGGCCTCCTCGTCATCAATGATGAACCCACGGGCTGCCCCCTGGCCATCATGGATGCCACCTGGATTACGGCCATGCGAACCCCCGCCGTCACCGTTCTGGCCGCCGGGGCACTGCACCCCGGGGCAGAGGCCTTCGGCATGTTCGGCTGCGGGATCCAGGGCATCGAGCACTGCAAATTTGTGGTCCACAGGCTGAAAAAGCTCAACAAAATTTATATCTATGACATCCGGGAGGAAGCCATGGACCGGCTGATCAAAGAGGTCCAGCCCTTAATTGACGTGGAGATTGTCAAGGGCAAATCCCCGGAGGAGGTTACAAAAAGCTGCCAGGTTTTGAGCTCCGCCACCGTCATCCTGCTGGACCCCCTGGCCGTCGTCAAGGATTCCTGGGTGTCCCGGGGCCAGACCCTGCTCCCCTGCGACTTGAACACCTTCTGGGACCCGGCTACCTCCAAAAGGGCCGATAAATACATCGTGGACAGCGCCGAGGAGCACATGCTCTTTGCCGACATGGGCTACTTCCCCGACGGGCTCCCCCGGATCACCTGCGAGACGGGGGAAGTGATTGCAGGAGTTCAAAAGGGAAGGGAGTCCCAGGAGGAACTCATCGTGTGCAGCAATATCGGTATGGCGGTATGCGACGTGGTGGTGGGCCGGGCCGTCCTGGACAGGGCCCTCAAAATGGGAATGGGGAGAAAGCTGCCCCTTTAGGGGCAAGCTTTTTTCGAAGATGAAGGACATGCATGACCTTATTGTTGTTGGGGGAGGGCCCGGCGGTGCTTCAGCGGCTGAGAGGGCGGCATCTTTAGGGCTGCGGGTGCTTCTCTTTGAGAAGGAGGCCTTTCCCCGGTACAAGCCCTGCGGGGGCGCAGTTTCGAAACAGGCCCTTTCCTGCCTGGGCGGCAGCATCCCCCGGGACTTAATTGAAAACGAAATCTACGGTGTAAGGATAAAGTACAAAGAAAAAACTGTGGAAGCCATGGAAAATGAGCGGCTGGCCATCCTGGTTGACAGGGGCGCTTTCGACCATTATGTTTTGGAAAGGGCCCGGAAGGCGGGAGCGGAAGTCCGGCATGAAAGAATAAGGGACTTTGTGGAAGAAGAAGGCCGGGTCAGGGTCATTTCCCAAGGGGGGCAGGAATACACCGGGATATTTGCCGTTATCGCGGAGGGGGCCCACGGAAAGCTCAAGTACAAGGTGAGGGACCGGGAAGCCCGGGACAAAAACGGCATGTGCCTGGTGACGGAAATAGGCATGGAGGACGGGGAGAGGCCTAAGGTTCCCGCAAATATGCTGGAAATCCAATTTGGCGTCACCCGCATGGGCTACGGCTGGATATTTCCCCATAAAAGGCATTACTCGGTGGGAATGGGGGGCCTGGCTTCTAAAATCAGCAAGCCCAGAACAGCCTTCGCCAACTTTTTGCAAGCCAATAATTTCCCCCCCGAGACCCCTTTCAAGGGGCATGCCATCCCCTTCGGGTGGCACAAAAAGAAACCCCTGGGGAAAAGGGTGCTCCTGTGCGGGGATGCCGGCGGCTTTGTGGATACTTTTTTCGGGGAGGGTATAGCCTATGCGCTGCGCTCGGGCCAGATTGCAGCGGAATGCATAGCCGGTGCCTTGACAAAGCCGGCTCTCGACCTGACGCCCTATATCAAGGCCTGCCGGTCAGAATTCAGCGTTAACCTGAAATACTCCTATATCCTTTCCAGAATGATTGACAGGTATCCCCATCTCCTCTTCAGCTTGTTTGTCAGCCAGGATAAGTATGTCAAAGCCTTTCTTGAGATTCCTAAAGGTAAGTCAAACTACAAAAAAGTCTTTTTCAACATATTAAAAGACAGCACTCTGTCTCTGCCCCTTATTGCTCTAAAAGAGCGCCGCAGTCCCGGACAGGCAGCGTCCCGTCCTTGACGGAAGGGGCCCCGGCGCTGCATGCAGATCCCATGCCTTTATTAAAGGAGATTCCGCCCGCCTTAACAGGCGGGTTTTTT
>SLHK01000012.1 GCA_007136165.1 Syntrophomonadaceae bacterium | reverse complement strand
TTTTGGATGCTTCCACCACAATCTCCGACTGGGCTTTGTTCACTATGGTAACGATTAAGTCGTAGGTTAAACCGCTTTTCATAAGAGACCCCCCTCACGCATTATGTTTCAGCAGATGGGCGATGCCTGTTATCTGCTTGGTATTTATCAAGAAAGCAATGCCAAACCCGGGTTTGCACAGCTGTCCCGCTTCCACGATGGCCGCCAGGACATCCTCAGCTTTTTGGCTTTCTATGATGGTTAAAATGACTTCTTTTTCCGGGTCAATGCATATGCCGAAGAGCTTTTGGGCTTCATGGATTCCGGTCCCCCGGCCCAGGATGGTGGTGCCCCCTTCGGCTCCTGCTTTCTTGGAGGCCGCCACCACTTTTTTTGCCTTACCTTTGTTGACAACGGTGACGATTAGTTTATGGTCAAGTCCCAAGTTTGCGTTCATTTTCCCGCTCCTTCCTGCCATAGAGTAATCCCAAAGCCAATACAGACAAGATGGGGGCCAGGGCCACCAGGGCAATCATGCCAAAGCCGGACAGCAGAGGGTCCCTTCCTTCGATGGAAGCGGCCACCCCTATAGCTATTGCCATAACAAAAGTAACGGACATGGGCCCGGTAGCCACCCCGCCGGAGTCAAAGGCGATGGAAATAAAAGTTTTGCTGGAAAACCTCAGCAGGATAAGGGCAGCTGCATACCCGGGCACGATAAAATACCACAGGGGTATACCCAAAAGGATTCTGACCATGGAAGCGGCTACTGCCAGGCCCACGCCCAGGGATAAGGTGTACAGCATAATCTGCTGGGGAATATACCCGCTGGATGCCTTCTCCACTTCATGATTCAATATGCGCACTGCGGGCTCGGCAAAGGTGGCCACAAAGCCCAACAAAAACCCGATGGGTATAAGAATCCAGTTGTGTTTCCCGCTTCCCAGGGCCATGCCCATGGCCTCTCCCACGGGAAAAAACCCTACCTTAACCCCCTGAAGAAAAAGGGAGAGCCCCAGAAAGGTTAAAAGCAAACCTTTGCAGATATTGATCAGCTTCTCTTTTGGCAGTTTAAGAAAAAATATATGAAAGATGCCAAAGAGGAACAGCAAAGGTATCAAGGCTATGGATACTTCCGCCAGGATATGACCGAAACCGCTAAAAACCTGAAGGCTGCTCAAAAATAGATCACCCCCAGAAGGAGTACGGCGATGATGGGCCCGATAGATGCCAGGGCTACCAGCCCAAAGCCGTCGGTGGAGGAGCTTTTGCCTCTCAGCACCGAACTGACCCCCACTCCCAGGGCCAGTATAAAGGGTACCGTCATGGGGCCGGTGGTGACGCCGCCGGCATCAAAGGATACGGGGACAAATTCCTGGGGGGTAAAGATGGCCAGGATAAACACCAGGGTATAGCCGGCTACTAAAAGGTAACTGATGGGGATATTAAAGATGATACGCACCATGGCCAGCCCCACCGAGATGGCCACTCCCAGGGCCACGGCGTAAATTAAAGTATTTTGCGATATGATACCCTGGGACACCATGTCCACCTGAAGGGCCAGCACCCTGACATCAGGCTCCGCCACGGTAATGACAAAACCCAGCAGGAGGCCGAAAAAAACCACCAGCCAGACCTTCCCTGTCTTGGGCAGAACACTGCCGATCATTTCTCCTACAGGGAGCAGTCCCACATGGACCCCCAGCAGAAAAAGAATGAGCCCCGCACCCACCATTATAACACCAACAAAAAACTGAAGAAATATCTCAAGGGGGAGCCTCATGACAGCCAGCTGTAAAAGAATTACCAGGACTGTGATGGGCAAAACCGCAAATAGAACTTCCCGGGTTATTTCCTTTAATTTCCTCATAGCTTCCTCCTCCCCTTATTCTTTCGACTTCAGCGCAAGTTTTCCTGCAAATCTCCTCCGAACCCCATTATTATTGTATTATATGACGATAATCTGGAATATAAAAGAGGCCCTCTCACTGGAAGGCCTGCAGTTTTCAAATTAACCTTTCCCTGCCCCGGTTTAAGTCAGGTCTTGCACGCACCCCATAAAGAGAATCGTTTCCGTCTCCCGGTCGTGGATGACGTAGAAAAAGGGCCGGTTTACTTCCATCTGGAAATCATACATGGGCATGCTGGTTACCCGGACTTCCACGGAAGTGACGGCAGCGGCTTCGGTACCGGCCTCATCCACCTGGATAAAGGCCTTATGCTTGACATCGCTTATATAGATGTCATCCCTGGATCCCTCGGGCACCATCTTAGCAAACTCGGCCCGGGCCGGGTCGAAGGCCCGGCCCATGCCCAAAGCCTTTAAGGGTTCCTTCAGGGATTTCTCGTATTCCAGGGTAAAGCGGGGCAGCAGGATTGTGCCCTCCCCTTCGGTGAATTTCCCCAGCCAACCTTCCAACCCCTCCGTCAGCTCCGCATGGAAACCCTGCAGGCCCACATCCTCATGGGGAAGGAAGACATACATGGCCATCCTGCCTTCCTGGCCGTAGGGGAGGCGAACTGCCTGGAAATAATCATTCCGGTAATAGTCATAGCGGCCCGACTGGTACATCATGGGGACTTTTAC
>SLHK01000030.1 GCA_007136165.1 Syntrophomonadaceae bacterium | reverse complement strand
GCCGCCTCACCCCTTTATCGGCGCCTCGGCCTGGTTTTGGCGCAGCCAGCGCAGGAGAAAAATCCCCCCCACGATGAAGACCAGGCTCAAGGCCTGGGCCTGGCGGATGGGCCCTATATAGAGGCTGTCCGTCCTGAGGCCTTCTATAAAGAAGCGGCCGATGGAATAGAATATAAAGTACTTGGTTACAATCTCCCCCTGGTGATGCTTCCCGTTGGAGAGGACCATGAGGGCGCCTAATACCAGGAAGTTCCAGATCGACTCATAGAGAAAGGTGGGATGGCGGTAGGCCCCCGCTATAAACATGGCCCAGGGCAGGTCCGTTTCCACCCCGTAAGCCTCCTGATTGAAATAATTCCCCCACCGCCCTATGGCCTGAGCCAAAATCAGGCTGGGAGCCAGGGTATCCCCCATGAGCCAGAAGTTAACCCTCTTGGCCCGGCAGTAAAAGGCCAGAACCAGCACTCCCGTCAGAACGGCCCCGTGAATGGCCAGCCCTCCCTGGCGGAAGGCCAGGATTAAGTGAGGGTTCTGGCTGTAAAAAGACCAGTTGAAAATTACATAAAAGAGCCGGGAGCCCAGAAGGCCCAGAGGCAGGGCCCAGAACAAAAAAACCAGCGGCAGCTCGTCGCTGATCCCGTAGCGCCGCGCCTGCCTCATGGCCAGCAGCAGGCCCAGCAGCACACCGGTGCTGATAAGGATACCGTACCAATAGACATCCAGGCCGCCGATGGAAAAAGCAACCGGGTCTATGTTCATGTGCATCTACCCTCTTTCCGCTTGAGTTTCACCGCTGCTATTGCCCTATATCATAGCAAAGGGGAAAACCCCTGTCAATTATCTTTTTCCTACCGGGGCAGGACAGTCCCCTCCAGTGCCAGCAAATATTCTTTCCAGTGCAGCCCGGAGCCAAAGCCTCCCAGGGTCCCGTCCTTCCTGATGACCCGGTGGCAGGGGATCACCAGGGGAACGCGGTTTTTCCCCATGCAGGTCCCCGCCGCCCGGCCGGCCCGGGGCTTTCCCGCCGCCTCCGCCAGGAAGCCGTAGGAGGAGACGCTGCCGTAGGGGATACGGCGGGCCTCTTCCAGGACCCGGACGAAAAAGGGGGAAAAACCCGTATAATCCACGGGAAAAGGGCTAAAGTCCGCCTCAGTCCCCCCCAGGAAGGTTTCAAGCTCTTCCACAAAAGCAGGAAGCCAGGACGGCCCTTCCCCGGCCTTCCCCTCCCCCGCGGGAGCGGCCCCTTCGGGGCTAGAACCGGGAAGGGTAAGGCTGTAAAGGCCCTTTTCCGTATAGGAAAACCACAAATCCCCCAGGGGGGTTTCCACCCGGTGATACTTCCTCACATGCCTTCTCTCCCTTAAATGTAGTACATGGCGCCTTCCTGCTGGGCCTTTCTGTACTCCTCACACATGTCTTCCAGGGTTATGCCATCCAGCACCTCGTTAATCCGGTCCCTTACCTGAACCCAAACATTGTGGACCACGCACCGGTCCGCCCGGCTGCACGTCTCGCCCTGGGGGTCCTCGTCCACGCAGTCGGTTACCCGGACAGTGCCTTCCAGGACCCGGATAATATCCCCCACGGTAATCTCCGCGGGAGGCCGGGCCAGCATGTAACCGCCCTGGGCACCCCGGACACTCACCAGCAGGTGGGATTTCTTGAGGCCGGCAAAAAGGTGTTCCAGGTATTTCTCCGAGATATCCTGCTGCCGGGCAATCTTTTTCAGGGATACTGCCCCGCCCTTGTAATGGAGGGCCAGTTCAAACATGGCCCGCACGCCGTATCTCCCCTTGGTAGACAGCCGCATAAACTCACCTCATCTACAAATTCATGTAATGCCGTTGGCGCCTTTCATACAAGGCTACCCGCCGGTAACCCACATCCTTGAGAAGTTGGACGGCTTGAGCTACCCCTTCCCCTACCTGGGAGGGGGTGTGGGCATCGGACCCCAGGGTAACGGGGACATCCTCCTGAAAACACGCCTCCAGCAGGTCCCGGGAGGGATACTGCTCCGCCACGGGGAATCGCCAGCCCGAGGTGTTCACCTCCACACACATTCCCGTTTCCTTTAAGATACCTGCCGTCTTCCCAACGATGGCCGTTTTATGCTCCTCATAAGTATCATAACCGAATTTCCTCACAACATCAATATGGGCCACGCTATCAAAAAGCCTGCTGGCCGCCAGTTGGTGGACCAGGGCGAAGTAGTCTTCATAAATAGTTTCAATGCATCCCTCTTCAAAGCCCTTCACTTGACGGGGGTTGGTGAAATCCCAGCCATGGAGAAAATGAAGGGAGCCCAGGACGTAGTCGAAGGGGTATTTCGCCAAAAGGCGCCGGGTTTCCCCTTCCTTCCCGGGAAAGAAGTCCACTTCAATACCCAGGCGTATCCTGGGGTTCTCTCCCCGGGAAGCCAGGCGGGTTACGTCTTGTACGTATTCCTCCAGCTCTTCTCCCGCCATGCTGACGGGCCTGTCCAGGGGGCAGTCCAGCAAATCCAGGGGAAAATGGTCGGCAAAGCCAATCTCCTGCAGCCCTTTCCTGCGGGCCTCCTCCAGGTACTC
>SLHK01000122.1 GCA_007136165.1 Syntrophomonadaceae bacterium | reverse complement strand
GCCGGGAGCTACCTGGATCTTTTAAAGATGGCCCAAAGCCTCCGCCCGGGCATCCCGGGACAGGAGCTGGGGAGCAACAACTGGGTGGTGGACGGCAGCATGACCTCTTCGGGGAAGCCCCTCCTGGCCAACGACATGCACCTGGGGATGGGGCTCCCCTCCATCTGGTATCAGACCCGTTTGGAGATCCCGGGGGAACTCACCTTAAGCGGCGTCATTTTCCCCGGTGTGCCCGGGATAATTGTGGGCACCAACGGCCACGTGGCCTGGGGGGTAACCAATGTGGGGCCCGACGTCCAGGACCTGTACCGGGAGAGGCAGCACCCGGAAAACCCTCACCTCTTTGAGTATGACGGGGAGTGGGAAGAAGCCCTGGTCCTGGAGGAAAATATTTATGTAAAAGGCCGGGAGGAACCCCTTCAGAAGGAAATCCTCATCACCCGCAACGGCCCCATCATCTCCCACGCTCTCATGGCCCTGGACGAAGCGGAGGAGGTTCCCGGGGTTTCCGAGCCCTTGAGCCTGCGCTGGACGGCCCATGACGTGACCCGGGAGATGGACGCCGTCCTGGGGTTCATGACGGCCCGCAGCTGGCCGGAGTTCGCCGCCGCCCTGGAGAACTTTCATGTGCCGGCCCAAAACTTTGTCTTTGCCGACCTGGAAGGGAACATCGCCTACCGGGCCAACGGCCGCATCCCCATCCGCAACAAGGGGGAAGGGCTCCTGCCTGCCCCCGGCTGGGACCCGGACTACCAGTGGCAGGGCTTTATCCCCTACGGGGAACTGCCCGCCCTCTACAACCCGGAGGAAGGCTTTATCATGACGGCCAACCACAGGGTGGCCCCCGACAGCTATCCCTACCACATATCCCACCAGTGGGCCCCGCCCTACCGGGCCCAGGCCATCCTGGAGGACCTGGAGGGCAGGGAAGGGCTGACCGTCGGGGATATGATGGACACCCAGTTCAATGTATTCAACACCCAGGCCCGCCTTTTAATGCCCCTCATAGGGGAGGCCCTTTCGGAGGCAGCCTGGGAGGAGACGGAAAGGGACGCCCTGGAAATCCTCCTGCGGTGGGGAGAGGACCCCAAAGACGAGGTTGACTCGCCGGGAGCAGCCCTCTACCACACCCTGTATGTGAAAGCCCTGGAGGTTACCTTCCAGGAGGAAATGGGGGAGGAGCTTTTTGAACTTTTAGCCCGGGGCCCCGTGGTCAGCCCTTTTGACCGGATGCTCCTGGAAGGATCTCTCTGGTTTGACGATTATCCGGGGGGCCGGTCCGGAATGCTCCAGGAGGCCTTCCGCCGGGCCGTTGCCGACCTGGAGGAGCGCCTCAAGGGGACCCCGGAGACCTGGGAATGGGGGAAACTTCACCAGATTCTCTTAAGCCACAACTTGAGCCAGATCCCCCTCCTGGGAAGGCTCTTCGTCGACGGCCCCTATCCCGTGGCGGGTAGCCACCTGACCCCCGCCGCCGCCTCGTACCGGTTGGCAGATCCCTTCATGGTGCGCAGCTCCGCCCCCTGGCGCTACGTGGCCGACCTGGCAGACTTAAACGGCAATTCCTGGGAGAACCTGGCAGGCGGGGTAAGCGGCCATCCCTTAAGCCCTCACTTCCGGGATCAGACCCGGGCCTGGCTGGAGGGGGATTATACGCCGGTGCCCCTGGGAATGCCGGCGGGGGAAGAAACAGGAGGGCGGTTTATGAAGATCTTACCGGGGGAATAATAAAAAATACCCCCTAAATTTGATAAGTTTAACGTAATACATTATATAGGAGCCTCACATGGGACTATGAGTATGAGGGAGGAAAAGAAGGTGCACAAAAAAACCGGCATAATTTTGCTGGCAGTACTGCTTTTAGCCTGTGCAGCAGCTGTGGGTTTGGCCAATGAGAAGCCTTTCGTCAGTTCAGAGGCACCCGGTGAATCGGGCGAGGGTGAGCCCCCGGCACATGTCCAGGAGCGTTGGGAATGGTCTCAGTCGGGTGATGATGGCCCCCCACCATGGGCACCGGCACATGCCCGGGAGCGTTGGGAATGGTCCCAGTCGGGTGATGATGGGCCTCCACCATGGGCCTCCGGTAAAGACGGTGAGGAGTGGGAAAGACCGGAGCATGAAAAAGGGGGACCGCCGGAATGGATCCAGGAACATATCCGGGAAAAAAGAGGGCGGTCTAAAGGTGATACCGGACCTCCATGGTTAAGAGAAGAAGGTAACGGCAGTTAACTATTCTAATAAAAATAAGAGCATTTGATCCCATATGCAGGAAACTTTTCATATGGGATTATTTGTGGTAGTAAATGTTATTTATCATAATTTAATTACAAAAAATAAGGTTAAAAGCTTATAAAACCAGACATATTGCATATTAATATCAGGTGTGCTACAATACTAACACGGGCAAAATCCCTGTAGGTACGGGATTCATGCGCCATAGTTTGACTCTTGATGGGAAATGGGTTATACTATTCTTTGCTTCGGGGCGTAGCGCAGTTTGGTAGCGCACTTGGTTTGGGACCAAGGGGTCGCAGGTTCAAATCCTGTCGCCCCGACCATGAAGGGTTTGCGGGT
>SLHK01000089.1 GCA_007136165.1 Syntrophomonadaceae bacterium | reverse complement strand
ATGAGAGCCGGCCCCGGGGTCTTAAGGGCTTCGTTCAGGACCTTTTCAACTTCCGCCGGCTTTTCCGCCCGCCAGGCGGGAATGTCAAAGGCGGCGGCCAGCTTGACAAAGTCGGGATTTGTGCTGAAGGTGGACTGGGCATATCTTTTATCAAAAAATAATTCCTGCCACTGCCGCACCATGCCCAGGCAGCTGTTGTTGATTATAGCCACTTTAACAGGCAGTTTGTAGGCAACTGCGGTGGCCAGTTCCTGCATATTCATTTGAAAACTGCCGTCGCCGGCGATACAAAAGACAGTGGCTTCCGGGCAGCCCGCCTGGGCCCCCAGGGAAGCGGGAAATCCAAAGCCCATGGTGCCCAGGCCGCCGGAGGAAACCAGGCTGCGGGGCCTTTTGAACTTATAAAAAAGGGCCGTCCACATCTGGTGCTGCCCCACCTCCGTGGCGATGATGGCTTTCCCCCCCGTCAGGCGGGAAATCTCTTCGATTACCTTCTGGGGCTTGATGCATTGGGATGAGGTGCAGTACTTCAAAGGCCTCTCCTGACGCCAATCTTCCACCTGCTTCAGCCACCCTCCCGTGTCTCCCCCCGTAAAACCTTTAAGGATGTCCTGCAGCACCAGTTTCACATCCCCCACTATGGGTATGTCCACATTGACATTTTTCCCAATCTCCGCCGGGTCGATATCCGCATGGATAACACTGGCCCGGGGAGCAAAGGCGCTCAGCTTTCCCGTCACCCGGTCGTCAAAACGGGCCCCTACGGCAAAGATTAAGTCCGCTTCCTGGAGGGCGTAGTTGGCGCAGTAGGTGCCGTGCATGCCGGGCATGCCCAGAAAGAGGGGGTGGCCTCCAGGAATGGTGCCCAGTCCCATAAGGCTGGCCACCACCGGTATTTGCCCCTCTTCCGCCAGGGCCATGAGTTCCCCCGAAGCCCCCGCTGCCGCCACGCCCCCACCGGCAAAAAGGAGGGGCTTTTCTGCTCGCTGCAGGGCCTTGACGGCCCGGTTTATTTGGCCCCGATGGCCGGTAAAGGTGGGGTTGTAACCGGGAATATGGATGTCCCCGGGGTATTTGTACTCCAGTTCTCCCGCCTGTACATCCTTGGGCAGGTCGATGAGGACAGGGCCCCGCCGGCCCGTCGAAGCTATATAAAAAGCCTCCCGGATTACCCGGGGCAGTTCCTGCACATTCTTTACCAGGTAACTGTGTTTGGTAATGGGTAGGGTAATGCCCGTGATATCGGCTTCCTGAAAGGCATCGGTACCAATCATCGATGTGGCCACCTGGCCCGTGAAAAGGACCAGAGGCACAGAATCCATATAAGCATTGGCAATGCCCGTCACCAGGTTGGTGGCCCCCGGCCCCGACGTGGCCATGACCACCCCTGTCCGCCCGGTTACCCGGGCATACCCGTCGGCAGCATGAACGGCCCCCTGTTCATGGCGGGTCAGGATATGGCGGATGCCGCCCTTGTAGACGCTGTCATACAGGGTCAGGACGGCGCCGCCGGGATACCCGAAAATGACCTCTACTCCTTCTTTGTTTAAGGACTCCAGAATGGCGTCCCCTCCGTTAAGTTTCATGATGCTCCTCCCTGTTGTACAAAATTGCCCCTTCCCCGGCAGAAGAGACCTGCCGGCTGTACCGGCGCAGATATCCCGGGGGAATGTCCCGGGCAGGGTGGCGTACTTTGGCCAGCCGCGCCTTAAGCTCAGCCGGGGCCACCTCCAGGGTCAGCTTACGCCCGGGGATATCCACACTGATAAAATCCCCTTCCTCTACAGCGGCCAGGGGCCCGCCGCTCCGGGCTTCGGGGGAAATGTGGCCGATGGCCGCCCCCCGGGAGGCTCCGGAAAAACGGCCGTCCGTCAAGAGGACCACATCCTTGTCCAGGCCCATCCCCGCCAGGGTGGCGGTGGGCCCCAGCATCTCCCGCATACCCGGCCCGCCCCGGGGCCCCTCGTAGCGTATTACCACCACATCGCCTTTAGTGATGCGCCCGCCGGAAAGAGCGGCGCAGGCCTCTTCCTCGCTGTTGAAGACCCGGGCAGGACCCCTGGAGGTCAGCATTTCCGGCGCTACGGCAGCCCGCTTCACCACCGCCCCGGCGGGGGCCAGGTTCCCCCGCAAAACGGCAATGCCGCCGTTGGGGCTGAAAGGTTCAACGGCTTTGCGGATGACGGTGCCGTCGCCACCGGTAATGCCCGCCAGGTTTTCCTTAAGGCTTTTGCCCGTTACAGTCAGAACGGAAGGATCCAAAAGACCTTCTTTTAAAAGTTCCGCCATTACCGCCGGGATACCCCCGGCCATGTGCAGGTCCTGGATCCGGTCCCTGCCCGCCGGGCTCAATTTGCACAGCTGAGGCGTCCTGTCGCTGATGCTGTCAATAAGGTCTAAATCCAGGGTTACCCCCGCCTCCCGGGCCACGGCAGGCAGATGCAGTACTGTATTGGTGGAACAACCCAGGGCCATGTCCACAGTCAAGGCATTCAGGAAGGCTTCTTTCGTCAAAACCCTGCGGGGGGTCAGGCCCCGGCGAATAAGCTCCATCACCTGCATGCCTGCCTTTTT
>SLHK01000024.1 GCA_007136165.1 Syntrophomonadaceae bacterium | reverse complement strand
CGGGAAAGGCCCCGGAGCTGAGCCTGATGCTGGAATTGGGCTATGATGTGGTCACCATCGGCAACCACGAGTACGACCACGGGCCTGAGATGCTGGCCGAATACCTGGCAGCCGCCGGGTATCCCGAATCCGCCGCCAAAACCGCCGTCGTGGCTTCCAACACCCACCCCCCCGGGGGGCACCCCCTTACGGCCGTGGGTATTAAGGAAACCTACGTGCTGGAGGTGGCAGAGAACCTGAAGGTAGGGTTTCTGGGCCTGATGGGCAAGGACGCCCGGGAAAAAGCCCCCTTCTCCGATCCCATAGAGTTTTCAGAAAAAAATGATGCAGCCCGGCTGGCGGTGGAAAAACTGCAGAACGAAGGCGCCCACATCATTGTGGCCCTCACCCACTCGGGCATGGACGAAGACCTGCTTTTGGCCCGGGAAGTACCCGGGATCCATATCATCGTGGGGGGGCACTGCCACACCGCCCTGGAGGAGCCCCTGGTGGAAGGGGGCACCATCATCGTCCAGGCCGGCGAATACCTGCAGAACCTGGGTATCCTGGAACTGGCCTACAACCCCGGCAGCGGGAAGCTGCGGGTGCGAAACGGGGAAACGGGCCGCCCCCACCTTCTGCCCCTGGACTACCGGGTGCCGGCGGATCCGGCCGTGGCCGCCCTGGTTGAAAGTTATACAGAGGACTTGAACGCCCTTATTCATGGTATGACGGGGGGGAGTATCCGTCACATCGCCGACACGGTGGGCTATACCTCCTTTGCACTGCCCGACGGGCCGCCCCTTCAGGAATCCCCCTTTGGCAACTTCGTGGCCGATGCCATGCGGTTCGGGGCCCAGGAAGCCCTGGGGGAAAAGGTGGACTTTGCCTTCCAGTTCAACGGGGCCATCCGGGGAGCCCTGGTACCGGGCTCCATGCCCTATTCCCTGGACAAAGTATCCTTTTATGACCTGGTGGATCTGGTAGGCCTGGGTTCGGGCCCCGACGGGCAGCCCGGGTACCCCCTGGTATCGGCATATCTGACGGGGGAAGAAGTACGCCGGGTCCTGGAAATATCCGTCCTCCTCTCGGAAATCATGGGAAATTCCTACTACCTGCAGGCGTCGGGGCTGCGTATGACCTATGACCCCGGCAGGGCCATCCTCTTCTGGGTCCCCGTCAGGAATTTGCCCCTGCCCACCTCCCGGGCGGTTCTGTCGGCGGAACGCTACACCGGGGAAGGCATTCAGGAGGGCCAGGACTTTGTCTCCCTGAACCGGGGAGACGAGAACCTTTATCACATAGTGGTGGACCACTACATTGCTTCCTTCCTGCCCCTGGTGGGAGATATGCTGCCCAACCTGGCCTTGAACCCCAAGGACAAAGAGGGCCGGGCCGTAGATATCATGGAACAAATAATTTACCGGGACGGGCAGGAGCTCAAGATGTGGCAAACAGTGGTGGAATATGCCGCCGCCCAGCCGGCGGGCCCCGACGGCAACCCCTGGATTTCCCACCACTACCAGGGGGAGGCCGGGCGACTGACCCAGGTTTGGACCGTTCCCCTGCTCCTGTGGCCCGCCCTGGCCCTGGCCTTACTCCTGGCCCTCATCATTTTCTTTGTGCGGCGGCGCCGGGCCGGGAAGCGGGCTAAAGGATTTTCGTAAAACTTCCCCCGGGAGGTATAATATGTTAAAAGCAGCCCGAATTGTGGTTATCCTCACCCTGCCCCTGGTACTCCTCTTCACTTCCCTGGAGGCCCTGGTCTTCCAGAGGGCTTATTTCGACGTACAGTTTTCCCGTTACGGCATTGAAGCGGTCACCGGTATGGAGAGGGAAGACCTCCTCTTTACCATGGACCAGGTTATGGCCTATCTGAAGGGGGACCGGGAAGACCTGGTGGTCATCTCCCGGGTCCGGGGCGAGGAGCGGGAAATTTTCGGCCCGCGGGAAAAAGAGCATATGGTGGACGTCCGGGAACTTTTCCTCCGGGGATTTCAAATCCGCAATGCATCCCTTATTCTGCTGCTGGCAGCCCTGGCCTACCTTCTTCGCAGGGGAGCCGGCGCGGCCGCCTCCGCCCTCCTGTGGGCCGGGTGGCTGCCCCTCTCCCTGGCTGTGCTCCTGGGCGGTGCGGCGGCCCTGAATTTCTCCCCCTATTTTGTCCTCTTTCATGAGGTATTCTTTGACAATGACCTGTGGATTCTGGATCCCCAAAGGGAAATCCTTATTCAAATGCTGCCCGAGGGATTCTTTAGGGATACCACCCTCCTGGGGGCAGGAATTTTTACCCTCCTGTGCCTTCTGACCGGCCTCTTTTCCTTCCTCTTCCTCAGGTTTCGCCGGGGAAAAGAGGGCCGCCTGCCCGCAGCACCCACCCTTTAACCTCCAATATTAACCACTTCATTATCTATAAATTCCGTGATAATATTTTCTTGAGGCATACTAATGGAGGTAGCACCATGAGACGAAAACCTTTTCTCCTGATACCTCTCCTGCTCTCCCTTTTGCTTCTGAACCTTTTCTTCATTTCCTGTTCCAGTACCGACCCTTCCCCGGACCCTCAGGAGAAGGCCACCCCTCCCGGGACAGAACCT
>SLHK01000068.1 GCA_007136165.1 Syntrophomonadaceae bacterium | reverse complement strand
CACGTACCAGGAAGCATGCTTGCGCATCTCCCGGACGCCCGTCTTTTCCCCCTTCAGCTCCACCAGGAGCTCCATATGCCGCAGGGCCATGGCCACCCTTTCTTTAACCGTGGGCGGCGGCGGGGCCTTTCCCCCTTCCAAAAGGAGGCGGATCCCGGTAAAAAGCCAGGGGTTCCCCAAAGCGCCCCGACCCACCATGACGGCGGCACACCCCGTCTCCCTGAACATAGCCAGGGCATCCTGAGGGGCAAAAATATCGCCGCTGCCGATGACGGGAATATCCACCGCCTCCACCACCTGCCCGATTATCTGCCAGTCGGCTTTACCCCCGTAAAACTGTTCCCGGGTCCGGCCGTGGACGGTTACGGCGGAGGCCCCCCTCTCCCAGACCACCCGGGCTACTTCCACGGCATTTATTTCCTCCGCACTCCAGCCCTTGCGGATCTTAACGGTAACAGGCAAAGAAACGGCCTCCCTGACGGCGGAAACAATCTCTCCCGCCTTCCGGGGCTCCCGCATAAGGGCACACCCCTCACCGCCCCTGACCACCTTGGGAACGGGGCATCCCATATTTATGTCGATAATATCGGCTCCCAGGCCCTGGATGTACGCGGCGGCCCGGGCCATGAAGTAAGGGTCAGAGCCGAATAGCTGCATGCTGATGGGCTTCTCTTCCGGGAAAAAATGCAGGAGGGGTTGGGTCCTTCTCGGGTTGTAAACCAGACCCTTGGCGCTGATCATCTCGGAAGAGACCAGCCCCGCCCCGGCTTCCCTGGCCAGCAAGCGGAAGGCAGAATTGCTCACCCCCGCCATGGGAGCGGCGACTACCGGATTTTCTATTTCTACCTGGCCGATATGCAAGGATGTCACCCCCGTATTATCATACCTGCCCGGGAAAGGATTTACAACTCCACCCCTGTATATAAAAAAAATAACCCTTGCGGGTTATTGACAGAGAGCATGCTTTTTGAAATGCTCAGGCATAATAAAGAACTCATATGGGGACATGCCCAAAACATCGGCTATCTCCACGATGACCTCTTGACGGGGATACTTGCTTCCCCGCTCAATACAGCTCAGCTGGCTCACAGAAATGCCGATCCTATCAGCCAGGTCCTGCTGAGTTAAGCGCTTCAGCCTGCGTACTGCTTTTATCTTTTTTCCCAGGGCAACAGACATATAAGTCACCTCGCAAATTCCCTAAGGTAAAAGTAATTTCGACATCTTTTTACCATATCCTTCTTTTAATTTGGTTTTTTCCCGAAAAAAGGCAAAAAAAAACCAGCCGCCGGCCGGTTTTTGCTAACCCGTTTCCTGCAAATTCTCCCACTTGCCGCAGCGCCCCCCCCAGCGGGCCAGAACCTGGCCGTCCACGGCGATATTGACGATTTCACACATGTTGGGACAGCCCTTGCATTCAAAACTGGAAGCCTCGTAATTCATGTCGCTGACGGCAAAACCGCGAAAACTGGACTTTTTCCTTTCCCGCACCACCCCCTGGGACAGCAGGGCTGCCCCGATGGCCCCCATGACGTCAAAATACTTGGGGACGGTAATTTCCAGCTCCAGGGCTTTTTCCAGGGAGCGCTTGATGCCGCTGTTGGCTGCCACCCCGCCCTGGAAGATAACAGGAGACAGGATATCCTTGCCCTTACCCACATTGTTCAAATAGTTCCTCACCAGGGCATCGCAGAGCCCCGCCACGATATCCGGGAGAAGGTGCCCCATCTGCTGCTTGTGAATCATATCGGATTCGGCAAAAACGGAGCAGCGCCCCGCAATCCGCACCGGATTTTTGCTCTGGAGGGCCAGGGCGCCGAACTCTTCAATGGGAATATTTAAACGCTCCGCCTGATGGTCCAAAAAGGATCCGGTACCGGCGGCGCATACTGTATTCATGGCAAAATCGGTGACAATTCCCTCTCTGAGAATGATGATCTTGGAGTCCTGGCCGCCAATCTCCACCACCGTCTGTGCCCCGGGTACTTTAAGGGTGGCGGCCACTGCATGGGCCGTTATCTCATTCTTCACCGTGTCGGCCCCTACCATGACCCCTGACAGGGTCCGGGCACTGCCGGTGGTACCCACTCCCTTAATCTCCACATCCTCGCCCAGGTCGCCGCCTATCTTTCGCAAGCCCTCCTGGACTGCCGTTATGGGTTGACCCCTGGTCCTTAAGTAAACGGATGACAAAACCCCTCCCTCGGGGTCAATGACCACCAAATTGGTGCTGACGGAACCCACATCTATGCCCAGGTAACCTTCCACGCAAGCAAAACCTCCTTCTGCCAAGATTTCTTGATAAAAGGTAGTATGGTTTTCAAATTACTTTTTTATCCCTGTGGCCTTTCTTCTGCCACAAGAGGTCCATAAAGGCTTCCAGGCGGGTCTCCACGCCGGCTTTGCCCGTCTGTTCATCGATAAAAATAGTAAAAACAGGGATGTCGAGTTCCCGGCTAAGCCTGGGCATGATGCTCTTGGCCACGATCTCCGGGATGCAGGTAAAGGGAGCCAGCTGGACCACACCGGCATAACCCTGCTGGGCCATGTGCACCACTTCCCCCACACTGCTCTGTCCGT
>SLHK01000003.1 GCA_007136165.1 Syntrophomonadaceae bacterium | reverse complement strand
TGGAGGTGGTCACCCCTTTAACCCGGCAGTCGTTTGCCTCGATGCCGGTAACTTCCGTCCCCATTTCCATCTCCACCCCCAACCTCCTGGCGGCCCGGGCAAAGGCCTGGGTTACGTGGAAAGGGTTGGCATGGCCGTCCCGGGGGTTGTAAGAAGCCCCTAAAACCCCATCCAGGCTTAACAGGGGTAACAGGTCATGGATTTCCTCCGGGCTCAGAATTACCGTCAAATTGTCGGGGTCGATGCTCTTCTGCCGGTGGATATTCTCTGCAAACTGCTCCAGCTGACTTTCGTTATAGGCCAGCATGAGATAACCCTTCTGCAGAAGCTCAATTCCTTCCGGATAGTCCAGTTCCTCTTCCAGGTTTTCCATCCTCCTGACACTGGCGGAAGAAAGGCGGATGTTGATTTCCGTCCCGAACTGGTGGCGGATGCCGGCGGCGGACCGGCCCGTCGCCCCGGCAGCCAGGTAGTCTTTCTCCAGCAGGAGGATATTTTTCCAGCCTTTTTTTGCCAGGTGGTACGCGATGGAGCAGCCGTGGACGCCCCCGCCGATAATTACCGCATCTTTGCTTCTCATATTATCGACTCCTCACATTAAAAAAATTAAAAATATTGCTCTGAAAATCTTTTAACCTTGCGTCAGGCGGGGCATCATCATGCTGGCATAGGGCAGTACCGCTACCTGAGCCCCCGCCCCGTGCCGGTCCAGGGCGGCCTCTAAGGCATGCTGCAGGGACGAAGCGGAATTCATATGAACGGCTTTTAATTCTGCTTCCGTTAAACCCTCCGTCACCACCACCACATTACACTTGAGCTTGTGTATGATCCAGGAGAAAACATAGATGACCACCCCGTCTTCCGGCGGCAGGGTATCCTCTTCCATCAGCCTGACGATTTCCTCCGGGGTGGGCATCTGCTGCATCCAGTCGGTATAGACATCTTTCATGATGCCCTCGTAAATCCCTTCCCGGCACTCACAGGTGAAGATTATGGTGCCCCCCTCTTTAATCACTTCGTCCAGGGACTGCAGGACCCTGCTCCCCCCCTGGTAAAGGCTGATGTCGAAGCCCAGGTTTCCCACACCGCCGATGATGATGTCGGCCTTCCCGGGAAAGGGGGCTTCCAGGCCTTTCAGGGCTGTGCTGACTCCCTCCCGGTGAATCTCCCGGTGCTCTCCCGCCAGGACGTGAACCAGGGTTTCGTCAAAATTCAAAACGCTGTTTACGGCCATATCCAGCCCGGCCCGGGTTGCCGCCTCTTCGATATCGTCCCGGACGATGTTTTCCGGCGGCAAAACCCCCAGCATGGCCCCCCGGTTGGCTTTAAGCAGCTGGTCCATGGAAAATTTGTGGTTGAAATAGATGCAATCCCGGTCTACCACGCCGGGAAGGAGGGTTTTGCCGCCCCCCGTCCAGCCGGCCATGAGGCAGGGGATGATATTCCCCGTGACAATCTTGATATCCGCGGCGGCAAATTCCCGGTGCAAATTGATGGGAGTGCCGTAAGAAGTTTGGCCTACTCTGGTATACAGGTCCTTTTCTAAAGGATGGTTGTTGATGATGCGGATGCGCCTTTGAATTTCTTCTCCCACGTTGCGGCGGATATCTTCCACAGAATCGGGAGCGTGCATACCCGTCCCCACAATTATGGTGATGTTTTCATCGGGGACGCCCAGGCCGTTAAGTTCGTTTAAAAGCAGGGGCAAAAAGAGCTTGTGGGGGGTCACCCGGGTGCGGTCGGTGATGCCGATGGCTACCCTGCAGGCCGGGGAGGCCTTGACAGTGATTTGGGTTTCCTCAAGACCCTGGCGAATCACCTCCCGGGCGGCTTTGCCGGGGTTTTTCAGGGTTTCCAGCTTCTGCGGGAGGAAAATTCCCAGAAGCTGCTCTTCCGGTACTTTAATCCCTTGAAAACTGCTGCCGTAAGGAATCTTAAATTCTCGCAAAGGGGCCACCTTCAGAACCTCCAATCATTGGTCTGCCTTCTTTTTAAACATTTAGTGCAAGGAGCATGCCAAAAAAAAGGGCGCCGGGAAGGGCCTCTTTAAGGGACGCCGGGGGCCTCTCTATCGGGCAGCAGGGGAAAGACCTTTTGCGGCTTAATTAATACAAGCCCGGCAAACCCCCGGGCAGGGGCTTATTGCACCTGTTCATGACCAGGAGAAAGGTGATTACCGCGGGAAATGACCGGGGGACTGGTGAAGGCCTGGTTCTAAACTGGAAGCAAAAAGAGTGCCGGAACCTGGACATGTCAGTTATTCGACGCCCGGGTGCTCCTGAAAATTCAAGGGGGTGTAAAACAAAAAGTATGCAAATCAGCCCGGGAATGTGATACTTAGATGCCGCCTGCCGCCGGCTTTTAAATTTTGCTTATAAATCACTAAATGCCGCAAGCTTTGAAATTTGTAACGAAACCCCGGATGCCGCCGTCTTGTAATTCTAATGAAGCCCCTGGCTAGATGCCGTAGGCTTTTAACTTATAGTAGAGGGTGCTGCGGGGCACCCCCAGCAGTTTGGCCGCCCTGCTCTTGTTCCCCCCGGCCATCTTCATGGCCTTATCGATGATTTCCCGCTCCGCCTGGGCCATCCTGTT
>SLHK01000196.1 GCA_007136165.1 Syntrophomonadaceae bacterium | reverse complement strand
TGCAGGGTTTCGGCAGAAGGTCTCTGGACATGTCCAGGAGCGAGCTTAAATACATGATTCTGTATCAAATCGGTGCCATGGATGCCATCGTCAAATCCAAGGGGGGCCGACTGGTGCACGTAAAGTGCCATGGCGCTCTGGGCAACGACGCCAACAACCAGGCCCGAGACGGCAACTACACCGTAGTTGAAGCCCTGGGGGAGGCGGTACTGGAATACAACAAAGACCTGGTGGTTATGGCTTTTGCCAATTCCGCCATGGTGGACAGGTTAAGGGAAATGGGCCTTAAGGTGGTGGAGGAAGTCTTTGCGGACAGGGCATACAATGCCGACTGTACCCTGGTATCCCGGAAGCTGCCGGGCTCCCTTATAACTTCCCCTGATATTGTCATTGAAAGGATTCTCCGGATGGTTAATGACCGGGTTATCATTACCATAGACGGGCAGAAGATTGAAGGCATCAACCCCGATACCATCTGCTTCCACGGGGATACGCCCACAGCCGTGGAGTTAACCCGGCAGGCCAGGGAAGCCTTCGAAAAAGAGGGCATAGAGGTAAAGCCCTTTATCTAGGCCTTAATTGCCCGGGGCCAAATCTCGCAGAACAACCTTCAGGTAACTGTCGACGAGCTCTATTTTCTGCAGGATATTTGAGTAAGGGTACCTGTGGACTATTTTGTAGCAGACCCGGTTGGGCGGGGCGTCGGTTAGTTCAAACATGTGGAAATCGCCGCCGGGTGACACAGAACGGACGGTGGATTTGGGGACAATGGCCCAATAGTTGGGGTTGTCCCTTAAGTTTTCCACTATTAATGACGTGGTGTCCACTTCCAGCTTGCAGGAGATATGGGGGTCCCACCAGTGGTTGTGCCATATCATGTAGGTGGGGCTCCAGTTAAAGAATATTTCATAGCGGGGGTCCAGGTCCGAGGGATGGATCTTCGCGCCCTGGTTTTTCTTTTCCGACAGGCTTATCACCACCATGGGTTCGTGAAAAACGGGATCGCTGATGATATTGCTGGAATTTATCTCCCGCAGCACAAATCCGATGTCAATCTCCCGCTTTTCAACCAGCTCGTAAATTTCCGGCGAAGTTTTTGTCAGGATTTTTAGTTTGCATTTCGGGGTGTGATTTATAAGTTTTTGGTACAGGGAGTAAAGAAGGGTGGTATTCAGGCTGTCTACGGAACCGATAGCTAAAGAGATTTGCGGATCCGAGGCTTTCAGGGAATGGATTTCCTGCCAGAGGGTGCTCCAGCGCTGGGCAATGGAAATAAATTCGTGCCCTTTTGGGGTCAACCTGATTTTTTTTTGCCCCCGTTTTCTCTCAAATAATTTAATGCCGATACTGTTTTCCAGGATTGTCAAGCGGCGGCTGACGGTGGATTGGGACAGGTGCAGCAGCTCCGCTGTCTTGGTCAGGTTGAGGGTCCTGACCAGGGCTAAAAAGATTTCTATATTATCCATATGTATATAATACCTCCCCGTTAAAAAATCCAAAAATGGGATAATTGATATGCAAATAACTCATTTTACATTAAATTAATCATACTATAAAATTGTAATTGGGTAAAGTCTTTGTAAAACCAGCTTTATTGCAGGGAAAGAAGAGGGCGGCCGATAGGCGGCCGGGAATTTGAAAAAATAGTTGGAGGTAAGAGCGTGAGAAAAGGTACAGTAAGGGTTCTCACAGGGAACGATGCCATTGCCGAAGGGGCAATAGCAGCGGGTATGCGTTTTTTTGCGGGCTATCCCATCACACCGGCCAGTGAAATAGCGGAAGTTTGCTCCGAACTGCTGCCCCAGGTAGGAGGAAAATTTATCCAGATGGAAGATGAAATCGGAAGCATGGCTGCAATTATAGGAGCTTCCATGGCCGGGGGAAAAGCCATGACGGCCACCAGCGGGCCGGGATTTTCCCTCATGCAGGAAAACCTGGGATTTGCCATCATGGCGGAAATACCCTGCGTGGTGGTAGACGTCATGAGGTTCGGGCCCAGCCAGGGGGTGGCTACAATACCTGCCCAGGCTGATGTTATGCAGGCGTGCTGGGGGACCCACGGCGACCACCCCATCATAGCCCTGGCGCCTTCCACGGTAAAGGAGGCTTTCGACGTTACCGTTCGCGCTTTTAATCTGTCGGAAAAATACCGCACCCCGGTAATCATCCTCTCTGATGCCACCCTTTCCCATATGAGCGAGAAAGTTCTCATTCCCGACCCCGCTGACCTTCAGATACATAACAGAAAAAAGCCCACCGTCCCTCCCGATAAATACAAACCCTATGAAGATGACGGCACGGGAGTGTGCCCCATCGCTACCTTTGGCGACGGGTACATCTGGTTTACCACCGGTATTGTTCATGACGAGACGGGGTTTCCCGCCACTTCCGACCCGGCAAAACTCACGGAACAGATTGACCGGCTGTTTAAAAAAATAGACAACAATGTGGACGAAATTGTGCAAGTTGAAGAATACATGACAGAAGATGCGGAAATAGTCCTGGTGGCATACGGCTCCGTAGCCCGGGCCGCTTACGCCGCTGCCGACGCCGCCCGCAGGGAGGGGATAAAGGCCGGCGTGGTCAAACCCATCACTT
>SLHK01000141.1 GCA_007136165.1 Syntrophomonadaceae bacterium | reverse complement strand
TTCGCCGTTAACGTAGACCAGCCCGTCATCGATGTAGATGTCATCACCGGGG
The DNA here is from genome assembly GCA_007136165.1 of Syntrophomonadaceae bacterium. GTDB lineage: Bacteria > Bacillota > Dethiobacteria > PWVN01 > PWVN01 > PWVN01. The sequence continues at coordinate 2,547 of SLHK01000141.1, read as the reverse complement.
ACGCCGATGACCCGTTTGATAAAATCCCTCTCCCGGGAAAAAGAAAAGATCAAAACATCCCCGGGCCCGGGGTCCTGGAAGTGGTACTGGAACTTGTTGACGATCAACCGCTCCCGGTCACTCAAGGTGGGCAGCATGGAGCTGCCGTCCACTAAAAACACCTCCAGGACAAACAGGCGGATGAGGACAGCCAATACCACGGCAATTAAAATAGATTTGACCCATTCCCACAGCTCTCCATCCATCGGCTTCCCTACTTCACACGAGTTTTAAAAAAAGGACCGGAATCCAGTCCTCTTTAGGTGCGGCGTTTTTCTTTAATCCTGGCCGCTTTGCCGGTGAGCTTCCGCAGGTAATAGAGTTTGGCCCTTCTCACCCGGCCGTAGCGGACCACTTGAATTCGTTCTATCTTCGGTGAATGCAGGGGGAAAGTCCTTTCCACTCCCACACCGTAAGCCACCCGGCGTACGGTAAAGTTCTCCTTGATGCCGCTTCCCTTGCGGCTGATGACCACGCCTTCAAAAACCTGGATTCTCTCCCGGGTTCCCTCAACAACCTTTACGTGGACCTTCACCGTGTCCCCCGGGTTGAATTTCGGCAGGTTCTCTTTAAACTGCTCCTGTTCTATCTCGCGAATTATATCCATGGGTGTACCTCCTTCCCTCCTGTGAATAACCCCTTCTTGAACTCAACAAAAACAATTATAGCACGATTGCCGGCCCCTGACAAATACCTTTACCGCCCCCATTCAAGCCCTGTCATCCAGCAGGTCCGGCCGCCTCCTGGCCGTCCGCCGCCGGGCCTCATCCTCCCGCCATTTTTTTATTCTGGCGTGGTCCCCAGACAGGAGGACCTCCGGAACCTCCAGGCCTCGAAAGCTCTGGGGCCGGGTGTACTGGGGATACTCCAGCAGCCCCCGGGAGAAGGATTCCTCCTCCAAAGACGCTTCGGGCAGCACCCCGGGGAGGAGCCGGGTAACAGCGTCCATGATGGCCATGGCGGGGATTTCCCCCCCCGTGAGGACATAATCCCCCACGGAGATTTCCTCCTGGGCCAGGTGCTCCCGGACCCGCTCGTCGACGCCCTCGTAATGGCCGCACAGGATGATGATGCCGGCCTTTGCCGCCAGTTCATGGGCCTTTCCCTGATCAAAGCGGCTTCCCTGGGGCGTGGTCAGGAGAACATGGGCCGGTTCCGGGTATTCCTGCTGCAGGTGTTCCACCGCCCGGAAAAAAGGCTCCGGCTTCATGACCATCCCCGGCCCGCCGCCGTAGGAATAGTCGTCCACGCTTTTGTGTTTATCCCCGGAAAAGTCCCGCAGGTCCACCACCTGGAACTCTACCAGGCCCTTTTCCCGGGCCCTTTTCAGGATGCTTTCCTGGAGCACCCCGTCGAACATGCGGGGAAATATTGTTACGATGCTGATCTTCATAAATAACCCTCCCCGGGGGCTAGAAGAGCCCCTCCGGGATTTTTACCACCACTTTTTTTTCCTCAAGGCTTAGCTCCAGCACCAGGCGCTTCAAGGCGGGGAGGAGAATTTCCCGGGGCAGCTCTTGGGCCTCGGGGGGGCTTTCGATGGCATAAACATCGTTGGCCCCTGTCTGCAGGACTTCCTTGATGCGGCCCAAAAACCTTCCCGATTCCTCATAAACTGAAAGCCCCACCAGGTCATCCACGTAAAAGTGGTCCTGGGGCAGGGGGAACCGCTCTTCTTTGGGCACGGCGGCTTCCTTTCCCTGCAGGTGCTCCACATCCTCCCGGCTCTCCAGGCCCTGAAACTTCACCAGCCACATCTCTCCCCTTCTGGACGCCGCCTCCAGGGTATAGGGGATGCCCTCAACAAAGACTTTTTTTACGGACTCCATGCGCTGGGGGAAGCTGAAGTAGGGGTGCAGCTTCACATGGCCTTTGAGGCCGTGGAAGCCCCGTATCCTGCCGATGCTGACCTTATCCGACATCTTTTAAATTATCTCCACCATGACCCTTTTATTCTGCTTCATGGCCGCAGCCCCCACTACCGTCCGCAGGGCTTTGGCAATCCGCCCCTGTTTCCCGATGACCTTTCCCACATCATCGGGGGCCACCCTTAATTCCAGGACAATAGAACGCTCCCCCTGGATCTCCTGCACATCAACCTGCTCCGGGTTATCGACCAGGGCTTTTGCGATATACTCCACCAGTTCTTTCATTTTGAGAATCGCCTCCTAGAAGAATTGGACTCTACTCGATACCTGCCCTTTTAAAAAGGCTTTTGACCGTCTCCGATGGTTTCGCTCCCTTTTGCAACCAGTCCGCAGCCTTCTCCTGGTTCACTTCCAGGGTTGAAGGATCGGTGGTGGGGTTGTAGATGCCGATTTCTTCGATAAACCTGCCGTCCCTGGGAAACCGGGAGTCCGCCACCACTATCCTGTAAAAGGGCCGCTTCTTTGCCCCCATTCTTTTCAGCCGTATCCTTACTGCCATCCTTTCACCTCCTTTAACTTTTTGACGGATTTTATGAGACTATCTAAAAAGGAAATTTCATTCCCTTCCGTCTTCCCTTAC
>SLHK01000049.1 GCA_007136165.1 Syntrophomonadaceae bacterium | reverse complement strand
GCATGAAGACCATGGAGCCCATCAAAGACATCGTCATGAGCGGGCAGGTCCGCTGGGTGCTGGTAAACTACCCCACCCAGGCCCTGGCCCAGGAAGCCTCCATGTCCCTCCAGGAATACGAGGACTTTGTCTTCAAAGCCACCAACCTGGACTGGCAGGAGGAGTCAAAAAAACAGGATAAAATCAAAGCCCTCTTCGACAGGGGTTCCCTGGTCCGCATCCAGGGCCCCGGGACCGACTTGAAACTCAGCATCCAGGGCCGCATGGGTGAAAAGTGCGACGGCCACAAGAATATGCCCGACGGGGAAATCTTTTATGCTCCCGTGGAAGATTCGGCCGAGGGCTATATTACCTACGATTACCCTGCCATCTTTCAGGGGCAGGAAGTGGATAAGGTCTACCTGGAATTCCAGAAGGGTGTGGTAGTCAAGGCCACGGCCGAGAAGAACCAGGGTATGCTGGAAAGCGTCCTGGAACTGGATGAGGGGGCCCGGCGCCTGGGCGAGTTCGGCATCGGTGTAAACTACGGCCTGGACCGCTTCTCCAAAGATATCCTTTTCGATGAAAAGCTGGGGGGCACCATCCACCTGGCCCTGGGCAGCGCCTACCCCCAGATTGGCGGCAAGAACAAGTCGGCCATCCACTGGGATATGATCAAAGACTTGAGAAAAGGCGGTTCCCTGACCCTGGACGGGAAAGTGGTGCAAAAGGACGGGGTCTTTACCATAGATTAGGCCCGGGGCCGTCACTGCCCCTTTCCAAAATACGCAGTTGAGATACGGGAGGATAGGCCCTCTCGCAGGTCCTTTCCTCTTTCTCTTGCCCGAAACAGGAGAATTTGATGAATTCAACCCAGGAAAAAGCCTTTCTCAAATCAGAGGCAAGACGGGACTACATACTCAATGCCGGTATTCTCAATGTGGTCTGGTTTTTGGCATGGCCCGTCGTCACCCAGATGCTGGTGAACAACCTGGTGATGGCCGTGGACATGAAAATGGTGGGGTACCTGGGGTCGGAAGCCGTGGCCGCCGTGGGGCTGGCCCACCAGGTCGTCATGCTGCTGGGGATTTCCGCCATGGGCATTGCCACCGGTACCACCGCCCTGGTGGCCCGCTATTACGGGCAGGGAGATAACCAGGGCACCGTGGCGACGGCAGCCCAGTCCCTGCTCCTGACCCTGATCTTCTCCCTGGTCATTTCCGGCATCGGGATCCCGGGCAACCCCTTTTTCCTCCGGCTCCTGGGGGCCGACAGCCAAGTGCTGCCCCTGGCCTCCGGGTATATAAGCATCTTCCTTGCGGGAAGCTTTTTCTTCATCGGCAAATTTATTCTCTGGTCCATCTTCCAGGGGCTGGGGGACACCAAAACCCCGTTGAAACTGGATGTTTTAACCAACACCATCAACATAGCGGGGAACTATACCTTTATCTTCGGCCTGGGCCCCATACCCGCCTTCGGCGTCCTGGGGGCGGCCATGGGGACCCTCCTGGCCCATACCGTCACGGCCACCATTGCTTTTTTCTACCTGAAGGAGAAAGGCTTTGTTACCCCACCGTCCCTCAGGGAAATGATTCAGCCGGAACTGGCAAAATTAAAGACCATCCTGAAAATCGGCATCCCCGCCGGGCTGCAGGCTGCGATCCAGACGGGGGCCAATACCTTAATCCTGGGCATGGTGGCCAGGACCGCCGAGGGCACCCACGCCATCTCCGGCTATTCCGTGGGCCTCCTCATCTTCAGCTTTGCCATTTTCCCCGGGGCCGCCGTGGCCACCGCCGCCGCCTCCCTGGTGGGCATCAATTTGGGGAATAAAAACCCTCAACGGGCCCAGGAAAGCGGCTGGAAGTGCTCCCTGGTGGGTTTTGTCACCATACTTGGCCTCTCCATTATAATCTTCATCTTTGCCCCCACCCTGATAGCCTTCTTTGTTGACGATTACCGGGTCATCGCCGTGGGCGCCTCCCTGGTGCGAACCCTGGCGGTGGTGGAACCCTTCCACGCCGTGGGCATCATCCTGTCCCGGGCCATGCATGGGGCGGGGGAGTCCAGGACCCCCTTTATCATCACCATCATGGCCTGGATGGTGGTCAGGGTGCCCCTGGCCTGGTTCCTGGCCTTTTACCTGGACCTGCAGGCCCAGGGTATCTGGTACGCCATCGCCATCACCCAGGTCCTGGCGGCGGGACTCCTCCTCCTGGTTTTCAGCCGGGGCATCATCTTTCGGGCAAAAGATATTACCAGGGAAGCAGGGTATAAGGCTGCCGGCCGCGAATAGTAAACTTAATCACCCTGGAGGTGAATATAAATGCACATAATAGAGAACATACCTTTTTCCCCGGATAGGCAGGAGGTTGCCAAAAAACTGCGCATCTCCCCGGAAGGGCCCCAGGAAGAACTCCTGGACAAGCTCCTCCGTAAAGCCCGGGAGGTCATCAAGCCCCGGGCCGTTTACCGGGTATCCTATGTACACGAGAAGGGCGAGGACACGGTGAAAGTCGACTCCATCACCTTTAAAAGCCGGATCCTCAGGGTTAACCTGGACCAGGCCGGGAAAGTCTTCCCCTATGTGGTAACGGTGGGAGAGGAGTTTGACAAGGCGGG
>SLHK01000213.1 GCA_007136165.1 Syntrophomonadaceae bacterium | reverse complement strand
CTTTTGCCTTTTCCCTTTTGCTTTGCCTGTCGGAGGAAGCCCCGGACCAGCCGGCGGAGATGGGGAACTGTCTTTTGCTGTCTTTGCTGCCGGTTTTTCTTCTTTTCCTTCCCCGTTTACGGGAGTAAAAGGTGATGTTATAATAAGAAGAACTTGTCTACTTAAGACCCAAGATATGAGGTGGTAATATGGTTGTTAAAGATGAAATAAAGATAGGCATGTTGGGCCTGGGTACAGTAGGCTCCGGTACGGCGGAAATCTTGAGGCGGAACCGGGATTCCATCCGGGAAAAGACGGGTTCGAACATCACCATCAAGAGAGTTCTGGTACGGGATCTGAACCGGCCCCGGCAGGTGGATATTACGGGCATGGAGCTCACCGATGACCCCGCAACCATTTTTTCCGACCCTGAAATTGACCTGGTGGTGGAGGTTATGGGGGGCATCGATACGGCCCGCCGCTATGTGAAGGAGGCCCTAAGAAGGGGAAAGTTCGTGGTCACTGCCAACAAGGACCTCCTGGCCCGCCACGGCATGGAGCTGCACCGGGTGGCCAAGGAGAACGATAGAAGTATTTACTATGAAGCCAGCGTGGGGGGCGGCATTCCCCTGGTCCGGCCCTTGAAGCACTGCCTGGCAGCCAACAAGATACAACGGGTCATGGGTATTATTAACGGCACTACCAACTACATTTTGACCCAGATGACCATGCACCACAAGGAATTCGAAACTGCCCTGAAGGAAGCCCAGGAGAAAGGGTTTGCCGAGCAGGACCCCTCCTCGGACCTGGCGGGCAGGGACGCTGCCAACAAGCTGGCCATCCTGGCAGCCAACGCTTTTCGCAGTCAGGTGACGGAAGCCGACGTCTACCAGGAGGGCATCCAGGATGTCAGGCTGCGGGATATCCTTTATGCTGCGGAACTGGGCTATGTGGTGAAGCTGCTGGCCCTGGGCGAGGAAAAGGAAGAGGGTTTGTCCTTGAGGGTTCTTCCCGCCCTGATCCCCAAAACCCATCCCCTGGCGGGAGTATATGACGAGTTCAATGCCGTTTCTATCCTGGGGGATTCGGTGGGTGAAGTCATGTTTTACGGGCGGGGTGCCGGCTCCCTGCCCACGGGCAGTGCCGTGGTGGCCGACATCATCGATGTGGTCCGCAGCATCAACCACCAGGTGGTAAACGGAATTATGGAAATAGATTTTAAACGGAAGGATATTATCCCCATGGCCCGGCAGCATTCCCGTTTTTACCTGCGCTTTAAGGCCAAGGACGAGCCCGGGGTTTTTGCGGGCCTGGCCACCGCCTTCGGGCAGGAAAGGGTCAGCCTGGATATGATTATCCAAAAACACCGGGAGGGGGATACGGCGGAAATCGTCCTGGTAACCCATGATGTGCAGGAAGAGAAGTTTGAAAAAGCCATGGCAAAAATAAAATGTCTTCCGGCCGTGCGTTCCATAGATGCCATCTTAAGGGTTATTTGAGAAACCGTTTAAGACAGAGGAAGGGAAGCAGATATGTCAATAATCGTACAAAAATTTGGCGGCACCTCCCTGGGTGACGTGGAGCGCATAAGAAATGTGGCCAGAAAGGTGGCAAAAACCCGCCGGGCGGGGCACCGGGTGGTAGTGGTGGTTTCCGCCATGGGCCACGCCACGGATCATTTACTGGGATTGAGCAAACAGCTGCACAGCGACCCCCCGAAGAGAGAAATATCCCAACTTTTGGCCACGGGAGAGCAGATTTCCATGTCGCTGCTGGCCATGGCCTTAAACAAACTGGAAGTACCTGCCATTTCCCTGACAGGATTCCAGGCAGGCATTTTTACGGAAGAGGGCCCCACCGATGCAAAAATTCTCAACATCGACCCCCGGAGGATTAAAAACTGCCTGGCGGAGGGACAGGTGGTGGTGGTGGCCGGCTTTCAGGGGCAAAATAACCGGGGGGATACCACCACCCTGGGCCGGGGAGGTTCCGACACCACGGCGGTGGCCCTGGCGGTGGCTTTGAAAGCGAATATTTGCGAGATATTTTCCGATGTGGACGGGGTCTATACCGTGGATCCCCGGCTGGTCCGGCAGGCCAAAAAGTTGGAGCGGATTTCCTACGACGAGATGCTGGAACTGGCTATTCAGGGCGCCCAGGTCCTCCACCCCCGGTCGGTGGAGCTGGCCATGGAATACGCCGTAGATTTGCACGTGCGGTCCAGCTTCAGGGAAGCTGCCGGGACTTTGATCGTGGAGGAGGATAAGATGGAAAAAGGAACGGTAGTCAGGGGAATTGCCTGCGATAAGAACCAGGTGAAGATGGCTGTTTTGAGTGTTCCCGACAAGCCGGGCATGGCCGCCAGGATCTTCAAAGCCCTGGCCGATGCCGGGATAGGCGTGGATTTAATTGTGCAAAGCGTCCACAAAAACGGCGTCAACGACATTCTTTTTACCGTGGCCCAGGACGACGGGAAGAGGGCATACGAGCTGCTGGAACCCATTGGCCGGGAAATCGGTGCCGGAGGAGTTATCTGTCAGGAGGATGTGGCTAAAATTTGTGTGGTGGGCATCGGCATGACGGAGAAGCCGGGGGTGGCGGCCAAGATGTTCCAGGCTTTAGCTGCCAAAGG
>SLHK01000227.1 GCA_007136165.1 Syntrophomonadaceae bacterium | reverse complement strand
TGCCTGCAGGAATTTGACCTGCAGCTTTCCGGGGATTTCCTGGAAGAAGTGGAACTGGCGGGAGAGGGCGCCTGCCTTGAGGACCGGGATACCGCCTGTTTGGGGGAAACCATCGATCTGGCGGTCCTGGCCGGGGAGCACCTGCTGCTTTCACTGCCCCTCAAGTTTCTCTGCCGGGAAGACTGCCGGGGGATTTGCCCCCAGTGCGGCAAGGATTTAACGGAATCTGCCTGCAACTGCCGGGGGGAGGTACTGGACCCCAGGCTGGAAAAACTCAAAGAACTTTTATAAGAATAGAGCGGGAGGTGTAGGGTATGGCGGTACCAAAGAGAAGGCAATCCAGGGCCAGGCGCAACAGCCGCAGGGCCCAGTGGAAACTTACAGTCCCCGGACTGATAGAGTGCCCCCAATGTCACGAGAAGAAACTGCCCCACCGGGTGTGCTTGCACTGCGGTTATTACCGGGGCAAAGACGTTTTAAAGGAAGAAAGCAAATAATGAAAGATGAGTGCGAAAATTACTCCTGCAGGCGGTTATGCCGCCTGTCAGGAGGGTTTTTGTTATTAGGGACAATTGTCATAGTCAATATTTAGAGGTGATAAAGTTGATTCATGTAGCTGTGGATGCCATGGGCGGGGACCATGCCCCCGCTGAAATTGTGGCAGGTACAGTAATGGCCCTCAAGGAAGAGGAAGGTTTGAGGGTAACCCTGGTGGGCCGGGAGGAGGCCATCGCAGCAGAACTGGAAAAGCACCAATACCCCCGGGACCGCCTGGACATCCTGGCGGCGGAAGAAGTAATAAGGGACGAGGACCAGCCCAGCGTTGCCTTAAGGCGCAAAAAGAACTCTTCCATGATGAAGGCCATAAGCCTGGTCAAGGAAGGGGAGGCGCAGGCCGTCATCAGTGCCGGCAACACCGGGGCCCTGATGGCGGGCGGGCTTTTCATCCTGGGCCGCCTCGGGGGCATTGACCGGCCGGCCCTGGCTGTCATGGTCCCCACCCGGAGGGGAAAACCCACGGTTTTACTTGATGTGGGCGCCACTATGGATGCAAAGGGAAAAAACCTTATCCAGTACGCCCGCATGGGCCAGGTTTACTCCCGGCGGGTTTTGGGTAATGATAAGGCAGGGGTGGCCCTCTTAAACGTGGGCGCCGAGGCGGGGAAAGGAAACGACCTGGTAAAAAAGGCTTATGAAGGCCTAAAAGGGCAGGAGGGCTTTATCGGAAACGTGGAAGCCCGGGACCTGATGCTGGGGACCGTCGATGTGGTGGTGTGCGAGGGGTTTGTGGGCAACATGCTCCTGAAAGCCATGGAGGGAACCGCCGGCGAAATTTTTCACTACGTGAAGCAGGAGGTTTCGGCTTCCTGGCGGGGCAAGCTGGGAGGCTCTCTGCTGCTGCCGGGCCTTAAGCGCCTGAAGAAGCGGCTTGATTACGCCGAACACGGCGGTGCGCCCCTTTTGGGGGTCAATGGGTTGGTTATCAAGGCCCACGGTTCTTCCAGGGCCCTGGCGGTGAAAAACGCCGTAGCGGCCCAGGCTTTCCGGTTTGTCCGGGAAGACTGCGTCGGGGAGATGGCCTCCTATTTTGAAAAGCAGTAAAGGTGACTTCATGAAGGAGTTGACAGAATGCTTAAAGGTGCAAGGGTAACGGGGCTGGCCTCGGCGGTGCCGGAGCGGGTCCTGACAAATTATGACCTGGAGAAAATGGTGGACACCAGCGATGAATGGATTTTCAGCAGGACGGGGATCCGGGAACGCCGCATCGTGGAACCGGGGCAGGGGGCCTCGCACCTGTCTGTGCAGAGCAGCAGGGAAACCCTGAAGCGGGCGGGGGTCGCGCCGGAGGAGCTGGACCTGATCATGGTAGCCACCGTCACCCCCGATTCGCCCTTGCCGGCCACCTCCTGCCTGGTCCAGTCGGAGCTTAAGGCCAAAAATGCCGCCGCCTTTGACCTGGTGGCGGGGTGCAGCGGTTTTGTCTATGCCTTAAGCGCCGGCAGCCAGTTTGTCAAGGGGGGCGCCTACCGGAAGGTCCTGGTGGTGGGGGTGGATATCCTCTCGTCCCTGACCAACTGGAAGGACAGAACCACCTGCGTCCTCTTTGGTGACGGGGCCGGGTCCTGCATCCTGGAGCCGGGGGAACCCGGCGAAGGGGTCCTGGCCGTCTCTTTGGGGGCCGACGGCGAATGCAGCAAATTTTTATATATCGAAGCGGGGGGGAGCAAACTGCCGCCTTCCCGGGATACCGTTTCCCGGGGCCAGCACTATATCCAGATGGCTGGTAACGAGGTTTTCAAGCACGCTGTACGAGAAATGGAATCATCCCTGGTAAAGGCTCTCAAGGAGTGCGGCCTGGGCATGGGGGACCTGGATTTTCTCATTCCCCACCAGGCCAATGTGCGCATCATCGATGCCCTGCGGCGGCGGGCGGGCCTTAAGGAGGAGCAGGTGGTGGTCAATATCGACCGCTTCGGCAACACCTCCTCAGGCTCCATTCCCATCGCCATGGAGGAAGCCTGCCGGGACGGCAGGCTGAAAAAAGGGGATATCGTGGGGCTGACGGCCTTCGGGGCGGGCCTTACCTGGGGTACGGCTATTTTACGGTGGTAAAATTCGAGGAGGAGTGAAAATGAACTTATATACCCCATTATGTTC
>SLHK01000177.1 GCA_007136165.1 Syntrophomonadaceae bacterium | reverse complement strand
TGACCCCTCCTGCCGGCACCCCCCTCCCGGGCATGCAGGAGCAGGAGCCGGAGCCGGGCAAAGGGAAGAAGGGCCAAAAAATGGGAATGGTCAGGCACAACAAGATTGTTTCCGGTCTGGTGGACTTGAGCCGGAGGAGCAAAATCAAGGTTACCCTTCCCGGGGAGAGGAAGGTGGAAATACCGGCCGTCCTGGGGGTGGCAGGGGTTGTGCTGGCCCCCAAGGTGGCCGCCCTGTCGGGTATGGCCCTGCTTTTGGCCAAGTCTTCCCTGGCCATGGACTATTCGGGGAGCAACGGCCAGGGCCCGGAGGCCCGGGAAGACAACTCTTGACAAGCCTTCCCCTTTTTGTTAAATTTAACGTAATATCCTGCACATATCCGCGATGAAAAAGGAATTACCCGGAACTACTCTTTCAAAGCGAGCCGGAGGCGGTGGGAAGTCCGGCAAAGAGCCCCGGGGAAAGGCGCTTGGGAGCGGACCCAGAAAAATTGAGGGGGCCTCTTTGAGGGGCCAAATAGGGTGGAACCGCGGGCCAAAATCCCGTCCCTAAACTGTTGGGGGACGGGTTTCTCTTTTACATACAAAATACGAGAATGAGGAAGGAGCGGGAACGGTGAATTTTCAGGAAATAATTTTAAGACTGCAGTCTTACTGGGCTAAAAGGGACTGTGTAATCTGGCAGCCCTACGATGTGGAAAAGGGGGCCGGCACCATGAATCCGGCCACCTTCCTCCGTTCTTTGGGGCCTGAGCCCTGGTCGGTGGCCTACGTGGAGCCTTCGCGGCGCCCCACTGACGGCAGGTACGGCGAGAACCCCAACCGCCTTTACCAGCACCATCAGTTTCAGGTTATCATAAAACCGGCCCCCCCCGATATTCAGGACCTGTACCTGGACAGCCTCCGGGACCTGGGGATAAACCCCCTGGACCACGATATCCGCTTTGTGGAGGACAACTGGGAATCTCCCACCCTGGGGGCCTGGGGCCTGGGCTGGGAGGTGTGGCTGAACGGTATGGAGATAACCCAGTTTACCTATTTTCAACAGGCCGGCAGCTTCGACCTGGAGACGGTACCCGTGGAGCTTACCTACGGGCTGGAGCGCATCGCCATGTACATCCAGGAAAAAGAGAATGTTTTCGATGTGGTCTGGGTGGGGGACATCACCTACGGCGACGTTTTCAGGCAGGCGGAGCGGGAGCATTCCGTTTATTCCTTCGAGGTGGCGGATACCAAAACCCTCTTCGACCTCTTCAACGTCTACGAGGCGGAGGCCAGAAGGCTCCTGGAGCAGGGCCTGGTTTTCCCCGGGTACGACCACGTCCTCAAGTGCTCCCACACCTTCAACGTTCTGGATTCCCGGGGGGCCATCAGCGTCACGGAAAGAACGGGCTATATAACCCGGGTCCGCAGCCTGGCCCGCCTGTGCGCCGGGGAGTACCTGAAGAGCCGGGAGGCCCAGGGTTATCCCCTGCTGAAGAAAGGAGTATCATAGGATGGCAAAGAAAAAAGATCTGCTTTTGGAAATTGGCTGCGAGGAGATTCCCTCCCGCTTTATGACGGCAACCCTGGAGATGCTGAAGGAAGAGGCCTGTAAACTGTGGTCCGCCTCCCGCTTGACCTACGACGGGATGGTTACCCTGGGGACCCCCCGGCGCCTGATCCTTATGGTCTCCGGCCTGGCAGCCCAGCAGCAGCAGCAGGAAGAGAAGAAAAAGGGCCCCGCCGCCGCCGCTGCCTTTGACGAGGGGGGAAACCCCACCCGGGCTGCCCGGGGCTTTGCCCGCAGCCAGGGCGTGGCCGTGGAGGACTTAAAGATTGAAGATATTGACAGAAACAAATATGTTTTTGCCTATAAAAGGATGGAGGGGCGGGAAGCCCGGGAGCTTCTGCCGGAGCTTTTGCCTGCTTTAATCCAGCGGATTACCTTCCCCAAGCCCATGTTCTGGGAATCCCGGGAGACCCGCTTTGCCAGGCCCATACGCTGGTTGTGCTCCCTGTACGGGGAAGAGCCGGTGCTGTTTTCCCATGCCGGGGTAGAGAGCGCCCCTGAAACCTACGGCCACCGGTTCCTGTCCCCGGGCCCCCACGCCTGCCCTGCGGCGGGAGACTTTCTGAAGATCCTCAAGGACAACTATGTCCTGGCAGACCCCGGGGAACGCCGGGAGAAAATCCTGGCGGAAGCCGTCCGGGCGGCTGAGTCCCTGGGAGGGGAAGCCCTGATGGAGGAAGAGCTCCTGACGGAGGTAAATTACCTGGTGGAATACCCCCTGGCGGTGACGGGTTCCTATTCCCGGGAGTACCTGCGCCTGCCCCGGGAAGTTCTCATCACCACCATGCAGAGCCACCAGCGCTATTTCCCCGTCCAGGACGGGGGCACCAAAGAACTCCTGCCCTATTTTATCACCATTGCCAACGGGGTGGAGAGGTTCACCGATAATGTCAGGAAGGGGAACGAAAGGGTCCTGCGGGCCCGCCTGGCTGACGCCGACTTTTTCTACCGGGAGGACCTGAAGGCTTCCCTGGAGAATAAGGTGGATGACCTGAAAAATATCGTATTCCAGGAAGACCTGGGAACCCTGTGGCAGAAGACCCACAGGATTCGGGATATCTCCCAAATCCTCTGCCGGAGCCTGGGCCTGCCCCGGGAGGAAGAAGAGGCGGCTTTACGGGGAGCCTTTTTGAGCAAGGGAGACCTGGTCACCAGCATGGTGTATGAATTCTCCGAGCTGCAGGGGATTATGGGGAAGGAGTATGCCCTGAAGGCCGGAGAAAGGCCGGAGGTGGCGGAGGTTATCTACGAGCACTACCTGCCCCGCTTTGCCGGTGATGAAATCCCCCGGAGCCCGGCGGGGGCCGTTGTGGCCCTGGCAGACAAGCTGGACAATATCCTGGCCTCCTTTTCCCGGGGGAAAGAGCCCACCGGTTCCCAGGACCCCTATGCCCTGAGGCGGCAGGCCCTGGGGGTTATCGCCATTCTGGTGGAAAGGCAGCTGTCCCTGGACTTGAAAAGCCTCTTGAACCAGGTTTATGAGCGCCTCCGTCAGGATGCTTCAGGGGCTTTGCGGGACAGGGAAGAGACGGTGGAGCGGGTCTTTGATTTCATCCGGCAGCGGCAGAAATACGTCCTCCTGGAGGAAAAAATACGCTACGACGTGGTGGATGCCCTCGTTAACTCCCGCAGCCGGGACCTCTACCTCATATCCCAACGGGCCCGGGGCCTGGCGGAAGCGGTGGAAACCGAAGCCCTTCAAGAGCTCCTGAAGGCCTATACCCGGGTGGCGAACCTGGCGGCTAAAGCTCCCCCAGGGGCAGCCCCTAAGGAAGAGCTCCTTCTGGAGGAGGAAGAAAAAGAGCTCTACCGGGCCTGCCGCCGCCTGCGGGAGAAGGGGGAGAGGCTCCTGGCCCGGGGAGACTTCACCGGTTTCCTGGAAGAGGGGGCAGCCCTGCGGCCGGCGGTGGACGACTTCTTCGACAAGATCATGGTAATGGTGGAGGAGGAGGACCTGCGTCAAAACCGGCTGGCCCTTTTACGGGAGATCCGGGATGTCTTTCTGGATGTGGTGGATTTGGGGAAAATTGTTGCTTCATAAGATTCTCTTGGGAAAAAATCAAAATTTTTACCCTCCTGGCAGTTGATTGACACTTCTGTATAGTATATACTATTTATACACCGCATAGACATATAGTATAACACATTTACGGAAGTGGGGTGACAAGCATAGAGCTGACAAACCGCCAGGAGAGAATTTTGGAGATAGTCAAAAACAACGGCCCCATCTCCGGGGAGGAGATCGCTTCCCGCCTGAGTTTGAGCCGGGCCACGTTGCGCCCCCACCTGGCCGTTTTAACCATGTCCGGGATCCTGCATGCCCGGCCCCGGGTGGGGTACTTCTATTCCGGGAAAACCCAGGAAACCCTCATTGCCGAGACTTTGAAGAAGATCAAGGTGCGGGACTTCAAAAGCCGGCCCGCCGTCATAAAGGAAGCAACTTCCGTTTATGACGCCCTGGTGGCCCTGTTCCTGGAGGATGTGGGCACCCTCTACGTGGTGGAGGAGGGCAGCATCCTGATGGGAGTGGTCTCCCGCAAAGATTTTCTCAAGTGCACCATGGGCGGGGCCGACCTGCAGAAGTTGCCCGTGGGCATTATCATGACCCGTATGCCCAATATCATCACCACCAGCCTGGATGAGAACATTCTGGAGGTTTCCCAAAAGATTATGGAGTATGAGGTGGATTCCCTGCCGGTGGTCCGGGAAGTTCCCCATGAGAAACTGGAAGTCATTGGCCGGGTCACCAAGACAAATCTGGCCCGGGTCCTGGTTGCCCTGGGCGGCCGGGGAGAGGAAGGAGGAGCAATTTGGTAAGCGATCATGAAAAGCCTGTCGTCTACGTGGTTTCCGACTCTATCGGAGAAACCGCAGAGTTTGTCGTAAAAGCCGTGGCCAGTCAGTTCAACTCCGGCCATGTGGTCGTCCAGAGGGTCCCTTTTGTGGAAGATGTGGACACGGTACGGGAAGTGGTGGAGGAAGCGAAACAGTTCCGCAGCGTAATTGCCTACACCCTGGTCCTGCCGGAACTCCGGGAGGAGATGGAGCGGCTGACGGCGGAAAATAACATGCCCACGGTGGATGTTATGGGGCCCATGTTGAAGGCCTTTGCCAAGATTATGGACGTTTCCCCCAAAATGGAGCCGGGTCTGGTGCGCCGCCTGGACGAACACTATTTTCGCCGCATTGCCGCCATCGAGTTCGCCGTCAAATACGACGACGGCAAGGACCCCCGGGGGCTGCTGCTGGCCGATGTGGTGCTGGTGGGGGTTTCCCGGACCTCCAAGACGCCCCTCAGCATGTACCTGGCCCATAAAAGGATAAGGGCGGCCAATTTGCCCCTGGTGCCGGAGGTGGATCCGCCGGAGGAGCTTTTCTGGCTCCCCCCCAAGAAAATCATGGGCCTCACCATCAAGCCGGAAATCCTCAATGAGATCCGCCAGGAACGCTTGAAATCCCTGGGCCTTAAAGCCCAGGCCAGTTATGCCAGCATGGAGCGGATAATGGAGGAACTGGACTACTCCGAAAAGATAATGAAGAAGATAGGCTGCCGTGTTTTCGATGTTTCCAACAAAGCTATGGAAGAGGTGGCCAGCAAGATTTTGGCCTGTATAAAGGAGGAAGGGTTATTATGACGGAGGAAAAACAAGTTTTTATATTTCAAGAGGGAAACGCCCGCATGAAAGAGGTCCTGGGGGGAAAGGGGGCCAACCTGGCGGAGATGACCCGCATCGGGCTGCCCGTACCCCCGGGTTTTACCATCAGCACCAAAGCCTGCCGCTCTTACTTCAGGGAGGGGAAGGTCATAACCCAAAGGCTTAAGGAAGAGGCGGCAGCGGCCCTGAAGGCCCTGGAAGAAACCCTGGGCAAAAGGTTTGGCCAGCCCGAAAACCCCCTGCTGGTCTCTGTCCGGTCGGGGGCCGTTCACTCCATGCCCGGCATGATGGATACCATCCTGAACCTGGGTTTAAACGATAAAACCGTGGAAGGGCTGGCCGCCGCCTCCGGCAACCGCGCCTTCGCCCTGGACTGCTACCGCCGCTTCATCCAGATGTTTGCTGATGTGGTCATGCACGTGGACCACTACTACTTTGAGGAAGCCTTGACGGGCCAAAAGCGGGAGGCGGGGGTTTTGCATGACCCGGACCTGGGGGAGGAAGACCTGGAGAAACTCATTGCCGGCTATAAGAAGATAGTCCTGAGCCATACCCGCCGGCCTTTCCCCCAGGAGCCCCTGGAGCAGCTGGAATTGGCTGTCAAGGCCGTCTTCGATTCCTGGGATAACCAGCGGGCCCGGGTGTACCGGCGCCTCAACAAGATCCCCGACCACCTGGGGACGGCCGTCAATGTCCAGGCCATGGTTTTCGGCAACATGGGGAATGACAGCGGTACCGGGGTGGCCTTTACCCGCAACCCTTCCACAGGGGAGAAGAAGATTTACGGGGAATTTCTCGTTAATGCCCAGGGGGAAGACGTGGTGGCGGGTATCCGAACCCCCCTTCCCATTGACCGGATGGCAGAGAAGATGCCGGGGATACATAAAGAATTCCTGGACGTTTGTTCCCTTTTGGAGAAGCACTACCGGGATATGCAGGATATCGAGTTTACCGTGGAAAAGGGAAAACTCTTTCTCCTGCAGACCAGGACGGGGAAGCGGACCACCGCCGCCGCCGTCAAGACGGTGGTGGATATGGTGGCGGAAGGGTTGATTGACAAAGAGGAGGCGGTGATGCGGGTGGACGCCTCCCAGATCGATCAGCTCCTCCACAGCCAGATTGACCCCGGGGCAGAGCTTAAGGTCCTGGCCAGGGGCCTGCCCGCTTCGCCGGGCGCTGCCAGCGGCAGGATAGTTTTTGACGCCGACAAGGCGGAGGAGCTGGCCCAGAAGGACCAGCAGGTTCTCCTGGTCCGCACAGAGACCACCCCCGATGACATCCACGGCATGGTGGCAGCCCAGGGAATCCTGACTTCCCGGGGCGGCATGACCAGCCATGCGGCTGTGGTGGCCCGGGGCATGGGGAAGCCCTGTATCTGCGGCTGTGAGGCGGTGGAAATCGATGCGGCCCTGGGGACCATGGAAGTGGAGGGAACAATTCTTAAGGAGGGAGACCTCCTTTCCATAGACGGGTCCACCGGCCGGGTAATTTTAGGGGAGGTCCCCTTGATTCCGCCGAAGCTCAGTTCTGAGTTCCAAAATTTCCTTTCCTGGGCCGATGCATGCCGGGATATGAAAGTAAGGGCCAATGCCGACACCCCGGAGGATGCCGCCAGGGCCCGGGAATTTGGCGCCGAAGGCATCGGCCTTTGCCGTACGGAACATATGTTTATGGCCCAGGAGCGTTTGCCGGTGGTCCAGGAAATGATCCTGGCCGCCGACGGGGAGGAGAGGAACGGGGCCCTGGCCCGCCTCCTGCCCATGCAGCAGCAGGATTTTAAAGAGATCTTCCGGGCCATGGCGTCCCTGCCCGTAACCATTCGGCTCCTGGACCCGCCCCTGCACGAGTTTCTCCCCAACCTGGAGAAGCTGGTGGTGGAGAGGACGAAGCTCAAGTGCCAGGGGGCTCCGGAGAAGGAGATCTACGAAAAAGACAAACTGATAAGGCAGGTGCGCTCCCTCAGCGAGACGAACCCCATGCTGGGGCACCGGGGCTGCCGCCTGGGCATTCTCTTCCCGGAGATATATGAAATGCAGGTAAACGCCATCTTTTACGCCCTGGGGGAGCTTCAGGAAGAGGGAGTCCAAGTCTCCCCCGAAATCATGATCCCCCTGGTGGGAACGGACCGGGAGTTGGAGATCATGCGGCAGATGGTGGAAGAGAGGGCGGAAGCCATTTCCCGGGAGACGGGAAAGGAGTTTCACTACCTGGTGGGCACCATGATCGAACTGCCCAGGGCCTGTGCCACCGCCGGGCCCATTGCCGTCCATGCCGATTTTTTCTCCTTCGGCACCAACGACCTGACCCAGACCACCTTCGGCTACAGCCGCGATGATGCCGAGGGCAAGTTCCTCCATTATTATATAAACAACAAGATTATCCCCGACAACCCCTTTGCCGTACTGGACAGGGAAGGGGTGGGGGACCTGGTCCGGACCGCCGTTGAACGGGGCCGCAAGGAAAAGCCCGGTTTGAAGATGGGGATTTGCGGCGAGCACGGCGGGGACCCCAGCTCCATAGAGTTTTGCCAGCAGGTGGGCCTGGATTACGTCAGCTGTTCCCCCTTCAGGGTGCCGGTGGCCCGGCTGGCCGCCGCCCAGGCAGCCCTGAAAGGCAAATAAAACAAAGGGTCAAAAAAAAGGCCGCTCTAATCAGAGCCGCCCCGGTTTTCTATGAGGTTTCGCACCAGATCCACCACGGAGCGGAAGAGGCGTACCACCAGGTTGGCCTGCCTGACATCCTCCGCAGCCACCAGGGCAGCCTCGTTGACCATATAGTCATCCAGCATTACCTGGATCATGCCCACCTTGTCCCCCTTGCTTACAGGGGCCACAGGCGTATCAATGATGTTTTTCACCAGTTCGACGGGAGAGCTGTGGCCCAGGGGCACCATAACTTTGAGGGGTGCCGCCACCGTAACCTTGAGCTCCCTGTCCCGGCCCCTCTGCAGGGGCACCTCTCCCGCTATCTCTCCCGGGGAGAGGATTTCTTTAAGGGTAAAATTGCGAAAACCGTAATCCAAGAGCTGCCGGGTGGCTGCTTCCCGGGTTTTTTGTGACTCTGTACCCATAACAACGGCTATGAGGCGGAAGTCGTTCTGTACCGCTGTGGCGGCCAGGCAGTAACCCGCTTCCCCCGTCCACCCCGTCTTCAAACCGTCGGCTCCCGTGTAGCTGCCCAGAAGGGGGTTGCGGTTTGGCTGGGTAATTTCGTTGTAGGTAAAAGACATTTGGGATTCCAGCTTTAAAAGGTCCGGCTGGTGGAGGGTGATCTCCCGGCCCAAAATGGCAATATCCCGGGCACTCATGTAATGGCCCGCCGAGGGAAGGCCCGTGGAATTCTCAAACCGGGTGTTGGTCATGCCCAAAGAGGCGGCCCTTTCGTTCATGGCTCTGACGAAGTGCTCCTCGCTGCCCATCAAATGCTTCGCCACGGAAATACAGGCATCGTTGGCCGATACCACCGATATCCCCGCAAGCAGGTCTTCAAAGCTGACCTCGTCTCCCACGTTCAGGAACATGGTGGAGCCCCCCAGGCGCCAGGCCTTCTCGCTGGTGACTACCATATCGTCCAGGTTGGCCCTGCCCTCCTGCAGGGCCTCAAAGGCCAGCAGCTGGGTCATCATCTTGGTGATGCTGGCGGGGGGCAGGGGCTCGTCGGCATTCTTTGCATACAGGATGCTCCCCGTTTCCGCCTCCATCAAAATGGCAGCCCTGGCTTCCACTTCAAAGGGCATCAAGTCGCTGCCTTCAGCCTCGCCGGCGGTGCCGGTACCGGCTCCCATTCCTCCCGGCAGGGCCAGGCCCAGGACTATGGCAAAAACAATGGCGGTTTTCCAAAATCTTTGCAGCATGGCGTTTACCTCCTGTTTCCCCCCGGAGCACCCTGGAGGAAGTTTGCTTTTATGCACTAGTATAATATACGGGCTAAAGGGCCAAATTCCTGCAAGAAAAAAATCCCTTCTTCAAGAAAAAAAGGGGGGGCGGCCATATTATCAGAATAAATTCCGCAGACCTGGAAATAATAATATTTATTATGTTTAATTTTAGGGGCAGGAATTTTGTTCTGGGAAGTGGAATACCCCCATATAGAATGGATGTTTGCTCCCCGAAGCGGTGAGCTTTTTCTTTCCGGGCCTTTTTTACCTGTACGGCTTTACGCCCCCGGGGCCCGCGGCAGGGGCTAAATAAAAATATACTTTTCCTAGAGGATTTTAAAAAACTCCAAAAAAGTTTGTTGTTTGGGCAGGATTATGGAGTTGGTTGGCGAAATACAAACAGTCAAATTTCCCGGATTGCTGGTGGTGTGATGGCGAACTTTATTCCCGAAGAAGTGGTGGAGCAGGTAAGAAGTTCCTTTGACCTGGTCAAAGTAATCTCCGGTTACATGGAGCTGAAGAGGACCGGGCGCAATTACGTGGGACTGTGCCCCTTTCACCAGGAAAAGACCCCCTCTTTTATGGTATCCCCGGACAAGCAGATTTTTCGCTGCTTCGGGTGCGGCCAGGGAGGCAACGTGTTCTCTTTTATCATGGAGAGGGAAAACCTCACCTTCCCCGAAGCTGTCAAGTACATGGCTAAACAGGCGGGAATAAGGGTGCCGGAACGGGAAATGACACCGGGCCAAAAAAAGCAGGCAGCTTTGAAAGAAGAACTTAAGCAGGTTATGGACTTGGCTGCCCAGTTCTATCATATAATACTCATGAAGAAAAAAACCGGTTTTAAGGCCCTGGAGTATCTGAAAGAAAGGGGCGTTCAGGAGGAAACAGCCACAAGCTTTAACCTGGGCTTTGCCCCGACGGGCTGGGAAAACCTGATAAACTTTGCCGGCAAACGGGGTGTATCCCCGGAACTGCTCCACCAGGCGGGCCTGGCGGGCAGCCGCTCTTCGGGAGGCTATTACGACAGTTTTCGCAGCAGGATTATCTTCCCCATCTGCAGCCTGCAGGGAGACGTGGTGGGGCTGGGAGGCAGGATCTTCGGGGAAGGGGAGCCCAAGTACTACAACTCCCCCCAGACGCCCCTGTACGACAAGAGCAAGAACCTCTTCGGGCTGGACCGGGCCCGCCGCGGCATCCGGGACCAGGGGTATTCCGTCATCATGGAAGGGTACATGGATGTGATCATTGCCCACCAGAACGGCATAAAAAATGCCGTGGCTTCCCTGGGGACTTCCGTGACGGCAGAGCAGGCAAAGCTCCTCCGGGTCCAGGCGGAAGAAGTGGTCATCGCTTACGACGCCGATGCCGCCGGAGACGCCGCCACCCTGCGGGGGTTGGAAATCCTGAAAAAAGCAGGGTGTACCGTCAGGGTTGCCGAACTGCCCCGGGATATGGACCCCGACGATTATATCCGGGAACGGGG
>SLHK01000028.1 GCA_007136165.1 Syntrophomonadaceae bacterium | reverse complement strand
GCTTCCTCACCGGCACCCTGTTTGGCTTCCTCCCGGGCTTCCCCGGCAGCAGGAGAAGTATTGCTTTCTTTTTTTTCTTCCGGCTTAACTTTTTCTGCCGGTTCTTCTTCTTCATCCAAACTGATGGTCTTTTTCATCTCATTGGTGGCTTTTTTAAACTCTCTCAAGCTCTTCCCCAGGGCACTACCGATTTCCGGAAGTTTCCGGGGGCCAAAAATGACCAAGGCAATTACCAGAATCAAGAGCAGTTCCTGCATGCCGAATCTACCGATCATGGTGTTTCAACTCCTTTGCTGATCTATAAAAAAAGGCTTCGTTGCTTGTCCCATCTAAGTTTATCACAAAACTCCCGGCAAAAAAACAGGCTTTTGCTTCCTTTTTGATACCCCTCCCTTCCCCTGCTGCAGAGGCATGGTTAAGCTTTTACCACATGAGAAGTGAGGGCACTATCCCTGTTCCGGGAAGCCGAGGAACTTGACTCCGGGAGTGCTCAACGCCTCACAGAAAAACAACCCCGGGCGGGGCTGCTACTTTTTGGAGGGAAGTATACGGACCGGGTCCCCTCTTTTGACGGCCCCCGATTCCAGAACCCGGGCGAATATCCCTTCCCGGGGCATAACGCAGTCCCCGGCCTGATAATAGATGGCACACCGGTTGTGGCACTCCTTGCCAATCTGAGTGACCTCCACCAGGGCCTCCCCCAGCTGAAGGCGGGTGCCGATGGGCAGGGAGACCAGCTCTATGCCCCGGGTGGTAATGTTCTCGGCAAAATCCCCCGGCCCCACATCCAGGCCCTTATCCCGCATGCTTTCAATGCTCTCCATGGCCAGCAGGCTCAGCATCCTGTGCCAGTCTCCGCCGTGGGCATCCTCCAATAGCCCCTGCCCTGCCTGCAGGTACCCTTCCCCCACATCTTTCTTTTTTACACCTTTGCTGTCGCTCATGCAAACGGCTGCAACTTCTGCTGTCACCGGCATCACCCTCCAATCTCCACCATTCCCCTGGCTCTTACTCCCTGGCAGAGGTTCTGGGCCAGGTAAGGGGGCTTCAGGGGAGACGGTTTAAATTCCAAAGCCTGATGGAAAAGTAATTTTAATGCTTCCTCATCGTTAACGGTTTCCCGTAAATTAATCTCTTCCCCGGAGAAGAGGCAGGCCTTTAACATGCCGTCGGAAGTAACGCGAAACCGGTTGCATTCCCGGCAGAAGTGCTCGCTGATGGGTGAGATAAAACCCAGCACGCCCTGGTGGCCTGCCAGGCGATAGTAACGGGCCGGGCCGTTGCCCTTGACCTTTTCTACCTTTTCCAAGGTACCCAGGCTGCCGCAGGCATCCATAATCTCCTTTACCGACAGGTAGCGTTCCTGCCACTGGCTGTGGCCATCCCCCAGGGGCATGTACTCTATATAGCGGATGTGAATGTCCCTGTCCCGGGTAAGGGCGGCAAAATCCGTGATCTCGTCATCGTTAATGCCCTTGATGACCACCATATTTATCTTTAAGGGGGTTAGGCCCTCCCGGGTGGCGGCATCGATGCCTGCTTTGATTTTGCTCAACCGGCCCCCGCCGGTTATGGAGCGAAAGCGCTCATCATTTAATGAGTCCAGGCTGATGTTCACCCGGTTCAGCCCAGCTTTTTTCAGGGCCGCAGCCTTCCTGGCCAGGAAAAAACCGTTGGTGGTCAGGGAAATGTCGGAAATTCCCGGGATAGCGGCCATATACCTGATGATGGGGATAAGGTCGGGCTTCAGGAGGGGCTCTCCCCCCGTCAGGCGGATTTTAGTAATCCCCAAATCCGACGCCACCTTGACAATTTTTTCAATTTCCCGCCTGTCCAGGGGTTCCGGGTAGTCTTCAGGAAGACAGTCCCCCTGGGGACGGCAGTAAAAACACTTGAAGTTGCATTTTGGCGTCAAGGAAATACGTAAATAATCTATTTTTCTGCCAAAGCGATCCTGCAGAACCATTTGCCCACCCCCAACAAAAATAACTGTCCCTTCTGGAAAAGGACAGTTACTAAAACTGTTCTCCTTTCCAAAACGGGAGGCAAAAGGGTTTCCCTTTTTACCCTAACGGCCTGATAACCCTGGGGAAGTCCTTTAGGTTAAAAGACTCGGAGAACTGTATAAGGTTTTGCTTGCCCGTAAAATCTATTCTTCCTTGGGTTCATCCTTGTTGGCGGACTTAAATTCCTTGATGCCCTGTCCCAAACCCCTGGCCAACTCAGGGATTTTCTTGGGCCCGACAATGAGCAGCACGACTATTAACAGTATGATTACCATTTCCAGTGATCCAAACCTCATATTGTTCACCCCTGTCCCAAGTTCTTGTGCATCCCTATTATATCATAAAAAAACAACGTGCAACAGGGGGAGGTTGTTTTTTGTTCCTCATTTCACGTGCTGAATTTGACAGGCTAAATTACAAGCCCGAATTTGACAAAGCAATTTTTTATATGCATAATCTAGCCAGGAGGTGATATAAATTGGCAAAGAGTGCCGTTGTTTTTAGCGTTGAGGGTATGTCCTGCAACCACTGCAAGGCCAGTGTGGAAAAAGCCTTGAAAACCCTGGAGGGTGTGGAAAATACCCGGATTGACCTGGAGAAAGCCCGGGTGGAAGTCGAGTTTGACCCGGGAAAAATCAGCGATGAAGAGCTCCGGGG
>SLHK01000165.1 GCA_007136165.1 Syntrophomonadaceae bacterium | reverse complement strand
GCATATGCTTACTCTCTTTGCCCTCCACGGCCTCTTTGATCTGCAGGTAAGGGCCCGGGGGGACCTGGAAGTGGACGGGCACCATACGGTGGAAGATGTGGGGCTCTGCCTGGGAGAGGCCCTTAATGAGGCCCTGGGGGACAAGGCCGGCATTAAACGCTACGGCTCGTGCCTCTTGCCCATGGACGATGCCCTGGTGCTGACGGCGGTGGATTTATCGGGACGCCCTTACCTGGGCCTGGATTTGCCCCTGACGGCGGGGCGAATCGGCGACTTTGACCTGGAGCTGGTGCCGGAATTTTTACGGGCCTTCAGCAACCGCGGCGCCTTCAACCTGCATGTGCGCCGCCTGACGGGGGAGAATAACCATCACCTGGTGGAGGCCCTCTTCAAGGGGTTGGGACGGGCCCTGGGAGAGGCCTGCTCTTCAGATTCCCGGCGGCGGGAGGTCCCCTCCACCAAAGGGGTTTTGTAGCGGGAAAAGGAGGCTGACGTGTCGGGTATTGTCATTATAGACTACGGAATGGGTAATTTGAAAAGCGTGGGCAACGCCTTTGCCCATGAAGGCTTTAAAGTGAAAATAAGCGGCCTGCCCGGGGATGTGGCCGGGGCCCGGGGCCTGGTCCTTCCGGGGGTGGGGGCCTTCGGCAGGGCTATGGCAAACCTGGAGGAAAGGGGGCTCATCTCCCCCCTCAGGGAGCGGGTTTTAACGGGGACCCCCTTTCTGGGGATTTGCCTGGGGCTGCAGCTTCTCTTCGAGGCCAGTGAGGAGGCTCCGGGGGTAACGGGCCTGTCCCTTTTGCCCGGGAAGGTGGCCCGCTTCCGGGGAAACTTCAAGATCCCCTTAATCGGCTGGAACGGGCTGCAAGTCTGCCGGCAGAGCCCCCTTTTCCAGGGCGTTACGGCCAGGGCCTATTTTTACTTTGTGCACTCCTATTATGCCCAGCCCCGGGAAAGGGAGGATATCCTGGCCCTTTCCAGCTGCGGCGGGGATTTCCCCGCCGTGGTGGGGAGGCAGAACCTTTTTGGCCTCCAGTTCCATCCGGAGAAAAGCGGCCGGGAGGGTCTTAAGATAATAAGAAACTTTGGAAGGATGGTGACGGGCCGTGAACATCATTCCCGCCATTGACTTACGGGGGGGGCAGGTTGTGCGCCTTACCCGGGGGGAACTGAAGGAAGAAGAGGTCTTTGGCCAAGACCCGGCGGCCATGGCCCGGCTTTTTGCCGCGGCGGGGGTTCGACGCCTCCACGTGGTGGACCTGGAAGGGGCCTTTCAGGGGTCCTTTAAAAACCTGGACGGTATCAAAAGTATTGCCGCTGCCGTGGACATGCAGGTGCAGGTGGGAGGGGGCATCCGGACCCTGAAGGCGGCCCTGGACCTTCTGGAGGCGGGGGTATCCAGGGTCATCCTGGGGACCGCCGCTGTGGAAAAACCGGCCCTGGTGGAAGATTTTTTGCAGGAACTGGGCCCGGAGAGGGTCCTGGTGGCGGTGGACGCCCGGGAGGGCCGGGTGGCCCTGAAAGGCTGGGTGGAATCCTCGGAGTGGGACGCCCTGGAATTTGCCCGCCGCATGCAGGGGCTGGGGGTCCGGGAAATTATCTATACGGATATCATGCGGGACGGAACCCTTGAGGGGCCCAACCTGGTGGCCCTGGAGAGGATGGCCCGGGGGACGGAGCTTTCCCTCATCGCTTCCGGAGGCGTCTCTTCTTTGGATGATTTAAAGAATTTGCAGGGCCTGGCCCCCCTGGGGGTTACAGGGGCCATCGTGGGCCGCGCCCTGTACGCAGGGAAGTTCAGCCTGGCGGAGGCCCTGGCGGCCGTACAGGCAGAGTAAGGGCGGGATGGGCCGGAAATAGAAGAGAGGGGGCAGCGGGGGTAATTGCCTGCCCCAAAGCCCGTCCCGCCGAGGACAAGGAGGTATCAGGATGATTGCCAAACGCATTATCCCCTGTTTGGATGTGAAAGAGGGGCGGGTGGTCAAGGGCACCCGGTTTGTCAACTTACGGGATGCGGGGGACCCGGTGGAACTGGCGGCCTTTTACGACAAGGCGGGGGCCGACGAGCTGGTATTTCTCGATATCACCGCTTCCCATGAAAAAAGAAAGACCATGGTGGACATGGTGAGCCGCACGGCGGAGCAGGTCTTTATCCCCTTGACGGTGGGAGGCGGCATCAACTCCACCGGGGAGATCCGGGATATCCTGCAGGCCGGGGCCGACAAGGTTTCCTTAAATACCCGGGCTGTCCTGGAACCCCCCTTGATTCAGGAGGGGGCCGCCCATTTCGGTTCCCAGTGCATTGTGGTGGCCATCGACGCCCGGTGGGAAGAGGAATGGCAGGACTGGCAGGTTTACACCCACGGGGGGCGGCGGGCCACGGGCTTAAAGGCGGTGGACTGGGCCCGGGAAGCAGACCGCCTGGGGGCGGGGGAGATTTTGCTGACCAGCATGGACAGGGACGGGGGCAAGGACGGTTACGACCTGGAACTGACGGCGGCGGTGGCCCGGGCCGTGTCCATCCCCGTCATCGCTTCCGGCGGGGCCGGCCGACTGGCCCATTTCTATGAGGCCCTGACAGGGGGAGAGGCCGATGCCGTCCTGGCGGCTTCCGTTTTCCACTACGGCACCTTCAGCATTCAACAGGTCAAGGAATACCTGGTGGAAAGGGGGG